>NZ_JBFPJH010000486.1:0-2030 GCF_040838255.1 Bacillus sp. C30
GCATTACACAGTGCTGTTTTTACTAGGAGCACTAGTTGCGAAGTATAAAAATAATTTAATAGCTTTTTATAGTAATTGTACTAAAAATACGAAAATTACATGGTTTTTATTTGCGATTTTACTTTATATGTATGAAGGGCTTATTGGAGAAATTAAAGTGCTCAATAATTTTATATTTCGAGACTACGTAGTAGCGATAAGCGCATGTCTATTTGTCATATTAAGCTTGTCAGTATCAACTTTGTCGTCCTTACTGCATAATAAATACTTGTTATATTTGGGGAAGATTTCTTACAGTCTTTATTTATACCATAGCATATCTTTATTTTCTCTTATATACGTGTTCCATGAAATATTACCGTTACCTATTGTTTTAATTTTGTCGCTTATTCTTTCGCTTATACTAGCAACGATTTCGTATGTATTTGTAGAAAAATTTGCATTTAGAGTCGGAAAGTATGTAACAAAGCGAGCGGATAGAGAGAGGAAAGAGTTATTAGTAGAAAATGATGTGCAGGATGTTATTCAGACAAAGGCGGTGAAATAATTGAAGCAAGAAATGAGTATAAAAGATTTTCAACAGTTATTGAAAAGGAGATTCGTAACGATCATTTTGACGATGTGTTGTTTAACCGTTTCTCTAGTTCTTATTTCTATGTATGTGCTAAAGCCTTCGTATCAATATTCAGCGCAAATTCTTGTTGGAAATTTAGATGGGTTTAATAAGGAAAATACAGCGAATAAAACACAAGAAAATAAGCAACTTGTAACATCGTTTGTTGATATTTTAAAAAGTCCACTTATTATTTCGACAGTAAGAAACACTTTGAAATTAGAACAATCAAGTTATGAATTAGCACAAAAAATTTCGGTGTTGAATACGGACAACTCACAAATTGTTACTGTTACAGTAAAAGATTCGGATCCTAAAATCGTGAAAGAAATTGTAAAGTCATTGGCAGAACAATCTCAAAAAAGCTTTCAACAGTATACGAATGTACAGGGGGTAAAAATATTAACTGACCGAGAGTTACAGGAAGAAGCTGAAAAGCTGTTTCCGAAATTTCAACTTATCATTCCTATCTCTTTAATTGTTAGTTTTTTTGTTGGTGTAGGTTTAGCTGTATTTCGAGATTATTTTGATGAACGTATATACGTGGAACAGGATTTAGAGAAAATAACGACAGTCTCTGTTATTGGTCATATAAATATGAAACCGAAAAGAAAAAAGAAACCTACAGAGGTTGATAAGCAATCATCTATATATCGAGGTGAACATGTCGATGTTTAAGACAAAGAAAAAGCTACCATTCGATCCGCATGATGCTCTGATGAAAGAGCAGTTTTATACTGTATATCATGAGTTGAAAAAATCTGGAAAACAACTATTCTCAGTTATTTCAACGAAAGACAGAGGCGTCGTTGCCTCGCTTATAGTAAATATGGGGCTAGTGTTTGCGGAAATGAAAAAAAAGGTGTTACTTATCGATGTGAATTTTTCGGACCCTAAACTACACCTACTATTACAAAGCGATCTTGCGACAACAGTAAACGATATAATAAGCTCCCCTCCATGTAATTATGAAACTTTTTCAAGTGATTTGTCTAAATACTTGTATTGTATTCCTGCAAAAAAAACGGTACACAGCGGAACGCCCTTAGTTGCTATGGATGAATTTGATAATGTAATTGCTAAGTGGAAAGAAGATTTTGATTATATTTTCTTTTATGCATCTGAAGTATTTGAGCTTCCTGCTACGCACATTATTGCGGGTAAATGCGATGGAGTGGTCTTGGCAGTCAAAAAACGAAAAGATTCCTTACGTACAGTACAAAAAGTAATAACGGATATAAAGAGGAAAGAATGTGAATTAATCGGTATAGTTTTATATTCTTGAATATGGGGGTAACGATCCATGATTCGTGAAACAAATCAAGCTAAGTTGTATACTATTCCGGCTCAAGAAAAGGATAGCATTTTGAATCGAAGTGTAAAACGCTTGTTTGATATAATATTTTCACTCATATTG
>NZ_JBFPJH010000049.1:0-17823 GCF_040838255.1 Bacillus sp. C30
GTACTAATTGACAGCATCATTAAATGTAGTCTACTATATTAGTATCAAAAAGTTTACCTAAGGAAACTTTTTAAACTAAAACTAAAAATATAGAGATGAGGTAACTTTTATGGTATCGGCTAATACTAAACCCCTTTCCGAATTCAGAACAGGGGAATTTGTACAAATTGAGAAGATACAATTAGAAGGAACTATGAAACGACGTTTATTAGATTTAGGCTTTTTTCCTGGAGCGACAATTAAAGTATTACAACGCAGCCCACTTGGAGACCCAGTCGCTTATCAAGTAAGCAACACAACTATTGCACTGCGTAGTGAAGAAAGCTCCCTTATTTTCGGGGTATTAATAGGAGATGATTTCAGATGAGTAACCATCGCATTGCGTTAGCTGGTAACCCGAATACCGGGAAAAGTACATTATTTAATACTTTAACAGGCTTAAAACAACATACTGGAAACTGGACGGGGAAAACTGTTTTAAAGGCTGAAGGGGAATATAAGCATGGCGGAAATATATATACAATAATAGATTTACCTGGAACTTACTCACTGTATTCAAATTCGGCAGATGAAGAAGTAGCACGAGATTATATTATATTTGAAAAACCAGAAGTAACTGTAGTTGTTATAGATGCAACTGCAATGGAGAGAAATTTAAATTTAGCACTCCAAGTGATGGAAATGACAAACGATGTGGTCATTTGTATTAACTTAATTGATGAAGCGGAGAAAAAAGGAATCATTATTGACGAAAAGAAATTAGCAAAATCACTCGGTGTACCTGTAGTGAAGATTTCTGCTCGCAACCGATTAGGCATTGGTCATTTGCTAAATGTCATCGCTAAAGTAGCAAATAAAAAACTAATTCCAACACCAATTAAAATTACTTATAACGATAAAATCGAAAATATGATTCAAGAATTAGAACCACAAATTTATAAAGTATTCGGTGATACGTATCCAGCACGTTGGATTGCATTACGTATATTAGATGGAGATAAAAATTTCTTAACTACACTTCAAAAACATCATAACGAACCACTTGTAAGGGAGGTTATAATCAATGGAATCTCACTCAGCCAGTAAAGCTCTTCCGCTGGACTATATTGTTCAACATGCACAAACACTTTCAAAAGAAGATATACGAGATGATATTGTCGGAGATATTTATCGAACCTCCGCAAGTATATGTAAAGAAGCTGTTCAATATACAAATACCGATAAATTGTATCGTTCTGAAAAACTAGATAAAATTTTCACATCTCCAATCTGGGGATTCCCAATTATGCTCGGTATTTTATCTATTATTTTTTATCTTACAATTGCAGGCGCTAACGTACCTTCTGATATGATTGCTAAGTTCTTTGGCTGGGTAGAAGGATATTTAACATCTTGGTTCCAAGCAATGCATGCACCTGAATGGTTACATGGCATTTTAATACTTGGTTTATTCCGTGGTACCAGTGCTGTTATAAGCGTTATGTTACCACCTATGGCAATCTTTTTCCCTATGTTCGCACTATTAGAAAACTACGGATATTTACCACGTGTCGCATTTAACATGGACCGCTTATTCAAACGATCTGGTGCACATGGCAAGCAATCTTTAACAATGGCAATGGGATTCGGTTGTAATGCAGCTGCCATTATGTCAACACGTATTATTGAATCACCACGTGAACGTATGCTTGCAATCTTAACAAACAACTTCGTTCCATGTAATGGGCGCTGGCCTATGTTAATTTTAATGGCTTCACTATTTATGGCCGCTGGCTATACAGGAAGTATGCAAACATTTGTTACTGCAGGTGTCGTAGTTGGAATGGTTGTAATTGGTGTTATTATGACATTAACTGTTTCTTGGGTACTATCGAAAACAGCTTTAAAAGGCGTTCCAACTCACTACACACTAGAGTTACCGCCATACCGCAAACCAAAAATTTGGAATACAATTGTACGTGCAACACTCGATAAATCAATATATGTTTTAAAACGAGCTGTAGTTGTAGCTGCCCCTGCAGCTGCATTAACTTGGTTACTTGCTAATATTTTCATCGGTGACACAAGCTTACTTATGTATTTTGTAAACTTTCTAGATCCATTCGCTAAAATGTTAGGACTTGACGGCTTTATTCTAGCTGCATTCATTCTTGGGCTACCAGCTAATGAAATTGTCATCCCGATTTTATTAATGTCTTACTTATCAACTGGCGCTTTAACTGAAATAGATGATTTTAATCAAATTAAAAATCTATTCTTAGAAAATGGTTGGACTTGGTTAACAGCTTTAAACACAATGTTGTTCTCACTCCTTCATTTCCCGTGTGGAACAACACTAGTTAACATATATAAAGAAACAAAAAGTGCAAAATGGACATTCTTATCGTTCGCAATCCCTACTGTTATCGCAATTGTTGTTACATTCCTCTCTACACAATTGGTACATTGGTTAGGACTTGTATAAAAAACAAAGCATACATAGAAGGTATCCCCCTTCACATATGCTTTGCGCGAAAGAAACCTGAAATTATTCAGGTTTCTTTTTTTCTTTCCACGGCTGAGCTCCATACGTTGTGATTTTTTTATGAATGGAGTATATGGCTCCCGGAAGAATCGCCATTAATATCGTGCAACTAATTCCTAGTCCAGTAAACAACTTAAATCACCTTATTTCACTCTCTTCGGTAAAGCTGAACCTGAATGCTCAATTGTCGGATGAACATGAACAGTAACCTCAGCATTACTAAAATAATTTTCACCTTGATCCCAATTCTTATCTATCTTCTTCCATTCTTTATAATTATGCCGCTTATATACTTCTCCTAACGCTAATACATCTACCTTATATTTTTTTTGAACAAGCTTAATCGATTTTTGGATACGCTTCTCCATTTCCTCCGCAATGGTTTTCTTTAATCGCTTTTCATTCATAATTTGTTTATGATCACTAAAATGCAACTCTGCTAAGGTCCCTTCCAAAGATAAATGGATATCAAACTTCGGTTTTGTAGCATTTTCCGTAGATACTTTAATCTTTCGGTGCATCTTATGAATTTCGTATGTAACAAGCTGACCTTGTTTACGGATAGTATAGAACCCTCCAATTTTTTTACCTATTACATAATTCATTCCTAATGTTTCTTCTCCATTCAAACTGCCTACACACTTATTATCTTTTCCACGAAACAACGCTGCCCCGTTCATTTGTACCCCCTGCTTTGTTAGTTCGAGAATAGGTAATACGAAACTTTGGTTAGCAATCATTTTTTGCTGTACCTCACCAATTCTTGCAGCTTCAATCATTTGAGCATTTTTCGGAGGATGCTCAGCTAACATATCAATATACTGTGCCGGTAAGTTCTCAGGCTTGGCACTCTGCTTTAAAATAGCTTCTGCATTTTTCTTAGAAACGAACAAACGAATATTTCTTCTCATCTCGTGATCACGAATATATACATCTAACGTATTTTGTAAAACATATGGATTCGCTAGTAAATCTTTAGAAAAAATTATCACTTGTATATGCGGAAAGAATAGTGAGCGACTAATTTTTTTAGCAATAATTCGTATTTGCTCAAAGACACTATCTGCTTTCGCACTAACATTAATATAATTTTCACTATCTCCACCGCCTTGGCCACCTTGTTGCGCTAACTTACTGGGAAGTACCATCTGATACGTCCCTTTCATAATTGGATTCGATTTCTTTTCCTTCACAATATCGTAAGCTGCGCCTACTACAAATCCTCTTTCTTCTATTTCTTCTAGCTCAGAGCACCCACTTATAGATCCAGCTAAAACCATAACCATTATAATTTTAAGAAGGTGTTTCATTTCTACCATTCCTTCTTTTTATTTTATATACAATAAAAACTAACAAAGGCACTAGCACGACAAACCCCATATCTATCCAAGCTAAATAAGTCCCATAACTTGACAAATCATTCAAATTACTAGGTATCATATTCGCCATAAAAATAATCGGGGCACTTACAAAAATGAAAATATGTTTCTTCACTTTCGGAAACATAGCACAAAATAATAAAGATGCGACGTCATAATACATTGCTGTAGTGTTATAAATAGTAATAATCCAAGTAGTAAAAAAAATGGCATCAAATCTTTCTAAAAAACCTCCACCAATTTCAATTTCTTTACCCAATTCAATTGTTGGATACGTCAATCCACGGGTTGTCATATACGAAAAAACGCTAATACAAGTTACATAAATTAAAATGTATGACAGCACATTTACCATCACTGCTTTTGCAACTGCCATTGGCGCTTTTTTCGCTGTCTTATCGTTCAACATCACAGCATAAAACAGAGCTACCTCAAATCCGATAAATGTGAAAATAGAATTTTTAACTCCTACAGCATATTGACTTGCGTTCGTTTGAAAAGCTGGTAGTAAATTGTTTATTTCCATTAAATTCACATTCAATAAAGAAAGCAACACTATCGCAATGAACACGATAGGTAAGAATAGAACATTTAACCTTACTAAAGCCGCTCTCGATCCTGCTACTCCATAAATAACAACTAATAAGAAGAAGAAAGACAATAGCTGTATTGGTGTATCACTAAATAAATATGTTTGTGAAATAACCGCAATCATTCGCGATTCATATGCTGTCAAAGCTGCAAATGTTAATACTAAAATGCTACTAATTGTGTATGCAACAGGCTTCGTCAAATGTGCACTTGTATATTGAACAAAGTTTTGTTTTGGGAATAAAATAGCTATCCTCGTTACAAACCAACCTAAAACCGCACATATCAATCCACCCAAAAGCAAAATAATCCAACCATCCGAAAATAAAGTTTGGTCAGCAATATCTCGAGGCATAGATAATGCACCTATACCGATAATTGTTGACGATACCGCAAAACCAAGTTCCCGAGATCCAATTTCTTCATCCCCATATTCAAATGGTTTCAATTACTCTCGCTCCTTTGGACGTAGTGTAGAGTCTTTCGTTTGTAAATATTCTGGTCTCTCTTTTAACATTGATTTTGGTAGGCGAACCAATTCTTCTTCCCAATCTTTATAAAAAGCAGGAGCAATAGGTGTTGTATACGGTACCCCAACACTCTTTAAATTTGTAATATGGATCGCCAGTGCAATAAGAGCTAAAATGATTCCGTATAACCCAAAAGCAGTTGCAGCTAACACGAAGACGAAAAGTAAAATTCGAAATGTAATCGTAATGCTATATACAGGAAGTGAAAATGTAGCAATTGCGGTAACCGCAATAATAATTACTAAAAACGGATTTACAATCCCCGCATTTACTGCCGCTTCTCCAATTACAAGACCGCCTACGATGCCAATTGTTTGTCCCATCGGTTTCGGAAGCCTAATCCCGGCTTCTCGTATTAATTCCATCGTTAATGCCATCATTAACGTTTCTATATAAGCAGGAAACGGTACCCCTTCTCTCGCTCCCGCAATGGAATAAGCTAGTTTAGATGGAATAAGCCCTTGATGATACGATACAAGCGCTACGTACATGGCAGGTAATAAAACAGCAGCGATACCTGATCCCATACGTAATATTCTTAATAACGTTCCAATTACCCAACGCTCATAATGATCTTCTACAGATTGAAAAATATCAACAAACACTAGTGGAGCTATAAGAGCAAATGGTGACCCATCTACTAAAATGGCCGCTTTCCCTTTCGCCAATGCAGCCACTATATTATCTGGTCTTTCTGTATTTAAAAACTGCGGAAACGGCGATAAATTATTATCTTGAATTAATTGTTCAATCGTTCCTGTCTCAAAAATGACATCTGTCACTATTGATTGAAGACGCCGATCTAGCTCGTTTACGATGTAAGGGTTAATAATATCCTCTATATATACTAGGGTTACTTCTTTCTGCGATCGCTTCCCCATAATATAAGATTGAAACCGTAACTTCGGATCACGTAAACCACGGCGAATTAGCATTTTGTTCACATTAATATCTTCATTTAATCCAACTCTCGGTCCACGTATTAAATCTTCTGTCACTGGAGGCTCTAGACTTCTTTTTTCCCAAGCTCTACTATTAACAACAATAGCCGTTTGAATATTATCAATTAATATGACTGTATCTCCTGCTAAAACCGCATTTATAATATCTGGAAAAGTCGTCTTCATACCGACTTCTGCAATAGAAATAAAACGATCCAATAATATCTGAACCACAGCTGCTTCATTTGGTATTTCTTCATATTGAAGTGTACGAACTACATATTTATAAACATTATCCTTATCTGTCAATCCACATAAGAAAACAACCGCACAACGTGTAAAACTACCAGCAAGAGCAACTTCTCTAATTGTTAAATCATTAGGTGAACCTAACTCATCTCTAATTTCCTTCATAACTTCAAACAAGTTACCTTTTAGCTCTAACAATTTCCCCACCTAACTTCCTTTTCAACAAGTTTTTAGTTAGATTCCGCTAATAGAAGAAAATATATACAAAAAAGAGCTATCTCTTTTCGAAGATAGCTCTAACATACGAATTACTTTTCTACTATTATATTGTCGGTCTTTACAGATACATTTCTTGTGAATCCACTAACGATAAACATCACAATCATATTCATTAACAATGCGACTATACCTACATTTAAATCTTTTATATATTGCGGAAAACTTGGAAACATCGTAGCTATAGTTGAACCAGATAAGGTAATATATGCGACAATTAACAACCCAATCCCCATTCCTGCAATCGCTCCTTGCTTCGTAATAATTTGACGTGGAAACAAACTACATACAAGTGCAGGGAAAAGTTGCGTAACTATACTGTACCCCATTAAAAGAAGAGCCCCTATCGTTTCTCCCCCTTTAAATGTAAACAATACTGCAACAAGCGTTACAACAGGTACAAATAACTTAGCTACTTTTGCAACTTGTCTATCTGAAGCAGATGGCACCATTGTTCGGTAAATATTTTTTGCTAACAACGTAGATGCCGCCATAACAAGCATGGAACCTGGAACTAATGCCGTTAACACTCCTGCACTACCAATAATACCAATAAACCATGGATCAAACATTTGAAGAGCCAGACGGAATAATGAAAGATCTACATCCGCTCCCTTTAACCCTGGAACTTGCAAGATAGCAGCAAAACCTGCAAAGAACACAAAAAGCAAAACTAAAGAATAGAGAGGCATAATTGCTGCATTTTTCCTAAATACTTTTTCACTTTTCGCTGAGAAAGCTGAGGCAAATGTATGAGGCCACATATAAAAACCGAGAGCCGTTAATATAATAGTAGAAACAAACCAAGAAATACTCATTCCCTTTTCAGGTAAAGATAAAAAACCTGGTTTTGCAGCTTCTACAGCTTCAAACATCGGTTGAAATCCTCCGTAATAGTGATACGGTAAATATATACCTAAAAACATAACGATAAATAGTATCATAATGTCCTTCAAAGCAGCTGTCCAAGCCGATCCATGTATACCTGAAACCATTACATAAATAGTTATAACAATAGCACCAATCCATACCGCAATAACAGGTGTCACTCTTCCATAGGAAGCTTCCGAAACGATAATTCCTAATCCCTTTAATTGCAAAACAAGATACGGGATAATCGAAATAACACCAATAATTGAAACAATTACCCCAAGCGTCTTACTCCTGTATTTCTTCGCAAAGAAATCTGATTGTGAAATGAGGTTATGTTCTTTTGCATACTTCCAAATTGGAGGCAATAAGAAATACGATAAAATATAAGCTAATGCACCATACCCTAAAATATAAAATGTAGGAGCTCCTTTACTATAAGCCCAGCCACTTCCTCCTAAAAATGTGAACGTCGTATAAATTTCCCCTGCCATAAGGAGAAAAACGAAAATAGTTCCAAATCCTCTTCCTCCAACTGACCATTGTTCTAAATTCATATCTTTTCCATGTTGTGCCCGAATTCCTAAAAATAGTGCGAGAAACAAAAATATAATAATGATAAATAATACAGTCATTTTACGTCCCCCTTATTAGCAGGATCGAATACGTACACAAGACCCATACAAAGAGACGTAATGAGCACTGATAATAGTACCCAAAATAATAAAAATGGCATCCCCCATACGTAAGGAGTGACCGAATTTGCAAATACTGGTCCAACTACTAAACAAAGAACTGGAATAAGTGCTAGCACGTGTATTTTTTTCATCTCATTCTCCTTTACTTATAAAATTCATAATGGATGATACAAAGACTTCCACTCCAATTGGTAATGCGTCTTCGTCAATTGTAAAACGAGGGTGATGATGCGGATATATAATTCCCTTCTCTTCATTTCCTGCCCCTATAAAAAAGAACGTCCCTGGTGCCTTTTGTAAAAATGCTGAAAAATCTTCCCCTGCCATCGTTGGCTGTAAACGAACAACTCTTTCTCTTCCATACAGCTGTAATGCTGTATGTTCAATAAGCTCTGTAACTTCATAATCGTTCACAACTGGGCGATATCCATATTCATAAGAAAATGTATACTTAGCACCGTAGGATTCTGTAATATGTTTTACAATCCTTTCAAGCTTCTTCTTTGTTTCTTCTCTTAATTCATGCCTTAAACTTCTCACTGTCCCTTCAATCTCCGCTTGTTCCGGGATAACATTATGAGTTGTCCCAGAATGAAATTGCGTAACAGATACTACGAGAGAATCTAACGGATTCGTGAGGCGAGATACAATTTGCTGAATTTGCGAAACTACTTGCGCACCAATGGCGATACTATCAACTGTTTCATGCGGAATTCCAGCATGCCCACCTTTTCCCTCTATCGTAATTTTAAAAACGTCCGGCGCCGCCATCGCAGGACCATAAATTACACCTACTTTTCCAACCTCTAATGACGCCCAAAGATGAGCACCAATAATGTAATCCACACCTGTCATCACTCCCGCTGCGACCATTTCCTCTGCACCGCCCGGAAAGTTTTCTTCTGCATGTTGAAATAAAAAGCGAATCTCTCCTTTAACTTTCTCTCTTTCCTCTACCAACTTATGTACTACACCAAGCAATATTGCCATGTGACCATCGTGACCACACGCATGCATCACACCTGGATATATAGAAATAAAATCAAACTTATTTTCTTCATGAATAGGAAGAGCATCCATATCAGCACGAACCGCGATAGTTTTACCAGGCTGCCTACCAATTAACCTTGCCATTACACTATATTTAGTAGGCCTTGAGACTTCTAAATACGGGATTTCCCGAAGTATGTCGAATACAAATTGAGATGTTTTTTCCTCTTGAAAAGATAACTCTGGATACTTATGAAAATGCCTTCTCCACTCAATCAACTGATTCTTTGATAAAACAAGTTCCTTTGCGACATCCATTTCTCTTCTCCCCTTCTTTACCAAGTTAAATGTTATTATAGCGTGAATCGTTAACTTCTGAAAGAATTTTCAGAATTTTCTATAATGAATATTCAAAAAGAAAAAGCCATCTCAAGATGACTTTTCATTTTATAAAATAGTAATTGCTTGTTTCCCCATTTGCTCCCATGCCTTTTCAAATTCAGCACGAGGAACAGCTTTTCGTGGATTGTTTGCAAGAGGATCATTTACGTATACAAAGTTTTGATCATATCCAATTACTACAACACTATGCTCATAATATGTAATTTTCACTTCACCTGAACTCGTATTCCATGTTTCAAAACTACTTTCGGCTAATGGTTTAAACGTTGTATTAATAATTACCCATACTGGAGAACCAGAACTAATTACTTTATATAGATCTTGCACGTCTCTACCCGTTAAATTAATTACTTTTTCAGGAACATACTTTTCTGCTAAATTAAAAATCGGTTGATTATATACACCGTATCCCGGCTCAGCTTTCGTGTAAATATTTCCAACGAATCCCTCATACGGATTTCCATGCAAACCATCTTGTTTAAATGGAACGCGATGAATTTCACTAGCAAGTTGCATCTTATCTACTTGTACACCTTTATGTTGTAGTAGCATAGTTAAACTTGTCACTTCACAACCTCTAGGTAATTCAGGTAACTGTCTAATAAACGGAACCTCTGTAATCATTGCACTTTCTTTCATCTCAGAGAAAAGGTCTAACCGAAATTCTTGTGCCTTTTTCATAATTTTATCTTTCTCGAAAAAAACCACGACAGCAAATATAATACCGAAAATAAAAATATATTTTAACTTTTTCATCATAAACCAAACTCCATTATATCAATTATTTTAAAGGCGCAACTCCTATCATTGTACCTTTCTTCTTACTAGTTTGCTAGAAAGATTCTGTGAATTATTATTCACAAATACCATTTCAAAATTCCGATTATTTGAAATAGTAAGTGAAATATTATAGTTTTTTAGAATATTTTACTGAAAAACAAAATTATTAACCTAGTGAAAGAATCCCATTTCCTTCACTAGGTTAATAAACATTCTAAGGTATTTAGTCATAGTTAGTTTTTCCTTTACATACTCAGTTCACAACAAAATAAACCAAGTATGTTTTTCACCCCCACTAATGATTAAAAGCACCGAATAAAATCTAGTTAAAACATACAAAAAAATATGGGGGGAGGGACATATGAATCAACAAGTAGAACAAGCAGAATTAAAATACCGCACACCACTTTATCCAATAGTTCCAATCGTAGCTTTCTCACTCAATTTCCTTACATTTGTTAGTTTAGCTTTCATTCCAGATCAGAGAATTGCTCTTTATTGCGGGGTTCCATTTATGATCATTTGTTACATTTTGTACCGAGTTAAAGTTTCGGAAAGTTGTCACATTTGAGCAAAAAAGAAATATAACTTAGGTAACAAACTGAATATATTAAAAATTCAGTATCTTTCCTTATGATAAGATAATTTTTTTCTATTTATTGGGTATGTTGGTATAACTTTATTTATCTTAAAATTCCCACAATCACGTTTTTATCTGGAAAATAGTTTACAATGTTATCAAGTTACAAATGATATTCACCTTAAAAAGCGTGCATTTGTGTCTATTTTTTAACAATATAACAAAAACTATTGCCATCTATAAATTAATAGGTTTATATTGTTTTATTGGCATAGTTTCAATCCAAGGAGAAAGGAGATTTTCAATCGTGCAACTAAAGAAAGCATTTTGGAAGTTGGCTTCGCTTCTTCCGTTATCATTACTTCTGTTCCTCGGTGGCTGTGATAAAAAACTCGCAGTATTAAATCCGCAAGGACCTGTTGCAAAAGCACAGTATGATTTAATTGTTTGGTCATTCTTGCTTATGTCATTAATTATCGCAATTGTATTCATCTTGTTTACAGTCATCTTGATTCGTTATCGTGAAAAACCAGAGAATATGGACTATGAGCCACCTGATCAACATGGTAACACATTATTAGAAATCATTTGGACAATTATTCCTGTTATTATCGTTATCGCATTATCGATTCCAACAGTTAAAGCAACTTATGCTTCGGAAGAGGTTCCGCAAGAGTCCAAACATATTAAACCAGTTGAAATTTATGTTACATCTGCAAACTGGAAATGGTTATTTAGTTACCCGGAGGAAAAAATTGAAACCGTTAACTATTTAAACATCCCAGCTGGTGTACCAATTCAATTTAAACTGACTTCTGTAGGTCCAATGAATGCTTTCTGGGTACCAGAACTTGGTGGTATGAAGTATACAATGGATGGCATGATCATGGACTTATATTTACAAGCTGACAAACCAGGTTCTTACCTAGGTCGTAGCTCGAACTTCTCTGGTGAAGGATTTACTCACATGGAATTCGAAGTTGAAGCAAAAACTAAAGAGAAATATGATAAGTGGGTAAAAGAAGTACAAGAAACTGCCCCTAAATTATCAGAAAAGAAATATAACGAAATTATTAAACCTGGTGTAGTGGGGCGTATGACGTTCTCTAGTCACCACTTAAGTTATGTAGATCCAAAATCACTTGAATATTGTGATTACAACTACTACAAAAACAAAAAATAATAGCTATTATTCCAACAGATTGGAGTGAACACAGTGAAGCTTGATGAATTTTTTGTCACAGGTGACCCGATTATTTACGGAGCTGACGCTTCTATCGTTCTTGTGACATTAGCGATTCTTTTCGTACTAACAAAGTACAAAAAATGGAGATGGCTTTGGGATGAGTGGTTGACAACTGTTGACCATAAAAAAATAGGGACCATGTATATTATCTCTGCCGTTATAATGTTATTCCGTGGTGGTATGGATGGTTTAATGATTCGTGCCCAGTTAACATTCCCGGAAACAACTTATTTAAACGCTGAACACTATAACGGAATCTTTACAACACATGGTACGGTAATGATTCTTTTCATGGCAATGCCATTCGTTATGGGATTAATGAACCTTGTAGTACCATTACAAATTGGTGCTCGTGACGTTGCATATCCGTTCTTAAATGCTTTAAGTTTCTGGTTATTCTTTGTCGGAGCAATGTTATTCAACATCGCTTTCGTAATCGGTGGTTCTCCAGACGCTGGGTGGACTTCTTACTTCCCAATGGCAGGTACAGAGTTTACTTCTGGTGTAGGAAATAACTACTACGCAATTGCATTACAGATTTCAGGTCTCGGTACGCTGATGACGGGTATTAACTTCCTTGTTACTATCTTAAAAATGCGTACACCTGGTATGAAATTAATGAGAATGCCAATGTTTACTTGGTCAATCTTAATTACAACAATTATCATTATTTTCGCTTTCCCAGTATTAACAGTTGCTCTTGCATTAATGACATTTGACCGTCTATTCGATGCTCACTTCTTTACGATGGCGAGCGGCGGTATGCCAATGTTATGGGCCAACCTATTCTGGGTATGGGGTCACCCTGAAGTATATATTGTTATTTTACCGGCATTCGGTATTTTCTCTGAAATCATTAGTACATTCTCACGTAAACGTCTATTCGGTTACAGTGCGATGGTGTACTCGATGGTTGCAATTTCTTTACTAAGTTTCGTCGTATGGCTTCACCATTTCTTCACTATGGGTGCAGGTCCAGCGGTTAACTCATTCTTCTCGATTTCGACAATGGCGATTTCGATTCCAACCGGTGTTAAGATCTTTAACTGGTTGTTTACACTGTATAAAGGACGTATTCGTTTTACAGTTCCAATGCTTTGGTCATTGGCATTTATTCCAAACTTCGTAGTTGGTGGAGTTACAGGGGTTATGCTTGGAATGGCAGCAGCTGATTATCAATACCATAACAGCTACTTCCTAATTGCTCACTTCCACTACGTATTAATCGCAGGTACAGTATTCGCTATGCTTGCTGGATTCACATACTGGTATCCAAAAATGACAGGTCATATGTTAAATGAACGCCTAGGTAAATGGACATTCTGGATCTTTATGAGCGGATTTAACATCTGTTTCTTCCCAATGTACTTCTTAGGTTTAGACGGTATGACTCGTCGTATGTACACTTACTCTGAAAGTCTTGGATGGGGCTGGCTAAACCAAATCGCATCTGTTGGTGCTGTAATGATGGCTATTGGCTTCCTAATCCTTTGCTATAACGTAATTTGGAGTGCACGTCACGGTGAGCGTGACACAACTGGAGATCCATGGGACGGCCGTACACTTGAATGGGCAACTCAATCTCCTGTACAACATTACAACTTCGCGAAACTTCCTGAAATTAAAGAAGCTGATGCTTTCTGGTTCATGAAAAAACGTGGAGAAACAATTACACCAACAGCAGATGAATTAAAACCAATTCACATGCCAAGTAATTCTGGTGTGCCTATTATTGCGTCTTTATTCTTCGGTCTTGCAGGTTTTGCATTAGTATTTAGCTGGTTCTGGATTGCAGCAATCGGTGGTATTGGTATTTTAGGTTGCTTAATCTATCGTTCATTCGATTATGATGATGGCTACTACGTAAGCGTTGATGAAATTAAAGAAACAGAACATATAGCATGAGAGGTGAAATGACATGGCGGCTTTAGATAAAAGCTTACCTTTGGAATATCAATCCGAGCAAAGCAGATTGAATATCCTAGGATTCTGGATTTTTCTTGGGGCTGAAATTATGCTGTTCGCAACACTTTTCGCCTCTTATCTAGTCCTTGCTGGTCGTACGGCTGATGGCCCAACACCAGCGCAATTGTTTGAAGTTAAAACACTTTTAATTCAAACACTGTTACTTTTAACAAGTAGCTTTACATGTGGGATCGCAATTCACGAAATGCGTAAACACAATCAAAAAGGAATGTTAGCTTGGTTTATCCTGACTTTACTTTTAGGTGCAGGCTTCCTATTCTTTGAAATTGAAGAATTCATTTTGTACGTTGGTGAAGGTGCAACGATTCAAACAAGTGCTTTCTTATCGGCATTCTTCGTTCTTCTTGGAACGCATGGTGCCCACGTAACAGGTGGTATCATCTGGGCAACTTGTGTTATTATCCAAATTTTAAAACGAGGTTTAACACCAGTTACAGCTCGTAAAGTATTTATTATCAGCTTATACTGGCATTTCCTTGATCTTGTTTGGGTCTTTATTTACACACTAGTTTACTTGAACGGGATGGTGGCGTAAATGGGTCAAAATAACAACCAAGCAAACGGGCATGGGCATAGCGGATTCCCATGGTCACACGTTTTCGGATTTATTTTATCGCTTGCACTAACGTTTCTAGCGTTATACGTGGCACTTTACACAAACCTGCCACTTTCAACGATATTAACAACTATCATCATAATGGCAGTTGCGCAAG
This sequence comes from Bacillus sp. C30, assembly GCF_040838255.1. Lineage (NCBI taxonomy): Bacteria > Bacillati > Bacillota > Bacilli > Caryophanales > Bacillaceae > Bacillus > Bacillus sp. C30. The sequence continues at coordinate 14,756 of NZ_JBFPJH010000049.1, forward strand.
CGTTATTACAATTAATTATGTTCATGCACTTAAAAGAAGGAGAAGGAAGAATTCAAGTTCTTACAATGATATACAGTTTCTTCGTTGCAACTGCAACAGTTGGACTTACTGTATGGATCTTCTTCTCAATGTAATTTGCATGAAAAGACTGCTGGGATTCCTCAGCAGTCTTTTTTTATCCCCTATTAACGAGCAGTAAGACCCCCACTGATTAAAGTTTCACTTTATCCCCTCCCCCTATTACATCCACATTACGGAATTAACAACAAAATCATGAAAAATATACTTATTATGACAAATGTTAAGAAAACTCTTTCTTTATAAAATCGAAACCATATCCGTTGCTTTTCTTCCTATTATATGGCTAAATAGTTACTATATTTATTTGAAGGGAGAGAACGCAATGGAACATCATTCTTCTGTTCTATCACTTATGGTTGTCGTCGCAATCGCGTTTTTCGTTCCCCTTTTGTTACAGCGCTTTAAATTAAAAGCACTTCCTGTCGTTGTTGCAGAAATTATCGCAGGAATCTTTGTAGGTAAAAGTGGATTTAACATCATTGAGCCCGATATGTGGCTTCAAGTCTTATCAACACTAGGGTTTATCTTCCTAATGTTTTTAAGTGGTTTAGAAATTGACTTTTCGATCTTTAAACAAAAAGGGAAAAAGAATACGACAAACGAACCGAACACATTCCAAGCAGCAAGCATTATCTTCTTGTTTATTTTCATTTTATCTTATGCCCTATCATTAATATTCGTATGGCTAGGATTCGTAGACAATGCAATGTTCATGACTTTAATTATTTCAACTATTTCTTTAGGTGTTGTCGTACCAACATTGAAAGAAAATAACTTAGGAAAAACCGCAATCGGGCAAATCATTTTATTAGTCGCTGTTATTGCAGACTTAGTTACAATGATTTTACTCGCTGTATTCGTCGGATTAAATTCCGAAAGTGGCCAAAGCATGTGGCTTCTACTTCTTCTATTCGGTGCTGGTATTGTAATTTACTTTGTCGCAAGACGGTTTAAAAATATTCCATACCTAGAAAGCTTAAAAGCCGGTAGTGTACAAATTGATACACGAGCTGTTTTTGCACTCATCTTAATATTAGTTGGATTATCTGAATCTGTTGGGGCAGAAAATATTTTGGGAGCCTTTTTAGCAGGTGTACTCGTATCTTTATTATCACCAAATGAAGATATGATTGAAAAACTTGATTCCATCGGATATGGCTTCTTCATTCCTATTTTCTTCGTAATGGTTGGTGTAAATCTAGAAGTATGGTCTATTTTTAACGAGCCTTCTAGTATGCTAATGATCCCAATTCTAATTGTGGGACTCTTTATTTCAAAACTGTTGCCATCACTCGTCTTACGAAAATGGTACCCACGCAATATCGTACTCGGAAGTGCTATTTTGTTAACATCAACACTTTCTTTAGTTATTGCGGCTGCACAAATCGGTGAAAAGCTAGGCATCATTAGCCCAAGTTTATCAGCATCTCTTATTTTAAGTGCAGTTATTACTTGTATTTTTGCACCTATATTATTTAAAAAGATGTTTCCAAAAGTGGAAACACCAAAACCGAAAGTATCTATTATTGGTGCAAGCAGAATTACCCTTCCGTTATCACTTGATTTAAAACGTGAAGATTATGACGTAACACTATATATGATACGTCATAATAAAATAAATGATGAGGAAGCGAAATCTCATGACTTCCCTATTGTAAAATTAGATGAGATTACTATTCAATCTTTAATGGAGCAACAAGCTTTCGAAGCAGACCGTGTTGTTGTTGCGACAAGTGATGATGAACAAAACTTATTATTAGCAGAACACGCAAAAGAATTAGGTGTTGAACACGTCATCGCAAGTGTAGAAGATCCCCTTCTACAAGAAAAAGCGACTCAAGAACATATCGCTGTATTCTCGACTATTAACTCTACACGTATTTTATTACGTGCACTTATTGATAAACCGAGTCTCGTTCGCTTGATTACAACAGCAAATGAAACGGTGCGTGAGGTTGAACTACGAAGTAATAAATATAACGGCTTAGCACTTCGTCGCCTTCCGTTTCTAGGTGATGTACTTGTCATTCAAATTTACCGTGGTAATAAAGCATTAATACCACATGGTGATACGAAGTTACAGCATGGCGATACTTTACTTGTAACGGGTTCAAAAGAACATATTGATACAATGAAAAACATATTAGAATAGAAAATGCCCCTCACATAAATGAGGGGCATTTTTTCAATTTCATATGGTAAAATGTTACTATCACATATTATGAGGATGAATCACATTATGTCTATTTCAACTTTAGCTCTCTTATTATTAGCAGAAGTACTCGTCGCCATTATTCTCATCGGTATTAGCATTGAAATTTGTAGTTACGGATGGAAAAAATCGAATAGAATTAAGTACTTTTGTCTCTTAATTTCACTCCTTCTCGGAACAGCTAGCATACTAGGACTTCTCGTTGCACCCGCATATTTCTTCTTACAACTTATAGAAAAAGGCTTATAAGAAAGGATGATATTATGATTACAGTGAAACATATTGATGCATCTGAAACATACTTATTACGTCAAAAGGTTTTGCGCCCCAATCAATCATTAGAAGATTGTAAATACGATTCAGATTACGAAACAGACGCCTTTCATTTAGGTGCATTTTTATATGATGAACTTGTTAGTATCGCCTCTTTCTCTAAAGAAATACATCCTGATTTACAAGCTGGTACCCACTATCGTCTACGAGGAATGGCAACATTACCTAATTTCCGAAACCAGCATGCTGGCAGCTCCTTAATCCGTAAAGCTGAACAAGTCCTCCAAGAACGCGAAGCAAATATTCTATGGTGTAATGCGCGAATTACCGTAGCGGATTATTACAAACGATTAGGCTTCCATGAGCATGGTGAAATCTTCGAGATTGATCCAATAGGACTACATAAAGTAATGTATAAAGAAATATAAGAAAAGCTTTCTGCAATATGCAGAAAGCTTTTCTTATATTTCATTTTCACTTTTTATTTTTTTCATATATATGT
>NZ_JBFPJH010000487.1:0-2018 GCF_040838255.1 Bacillus sp. C30
ATAATAAATTATACTTTTAGTTAACTTTACAAAGAATACATACGTACAAATACATATTCAAAATACAAAAAAGGAGGAGAGAAAATGACTAAAAATAAGGAAGCTGGTTGGAATTTAGAACATAGTTATACGACTTTACCACAATCATTTTTCACCGAAATCCCCCCAACTCCTGTACACTCACCGGAGTTAATTAAACTAAATAATTCTTTAGCAATATCTCTTGGCTTTACTCCTGAGGAATTAAAAAAGGAAGCCGAATTTGCCATTTTAGCTGGTAACGCAATCCCAGAAGGAGCTCATCCACTAGCTCAGGCGTATGCTGGGCACCAATTTGGTCATTTCAACATGTTAGGAGATGGTCGTGCCCTTTTAATTGGAGAACAAATTACTCCTTCAGGCGAACGGTTTGATATTCAATTGAAAGGTTCCGGTCCAACTCCATATTCGCGCCGTGGTGATGGCCGCGCTGCACTCGGTCCGATGCTACGTGAGTATATTATTAGTGAAGCGATGTACGCGCTTGATATTCCAACTACTCGCAGTTTAGCAGTAGTCTCAACTGGCGAACTAATCTATCGCGAAACGAAGTTACCTGGAGCTATTTTAACTAGAGTTGCAAGCAGTCATATACGCGTTGGAACATTCCAATACGCCGCAGCTCGAGGCTCAATCGAAGATCTCAAAGCTTTAGCTGATTATACGATAAAAAGACATTATCCAGAGGTTGAATCTACTGAAAATCCATATGTCGCACTACTACAAGAAGTCATTAAGAGACAAGCAAGCCTTATCGCAAAATGGCAACTCGTCGGCTTCATTCACGGCGTAATGAACACTGACAATATAACGATTAGCGGTGAAACAATTGATTACGGTCCATGTGCCTTTATGGATAGTTATAACCAAGGAACAGTATTTAGCTTTATTGACACACAAGGCCGTTATTCATACGGAAATCAACCATATATGGCTGCATGGGATCTCGCACGTTTAGCTGAATCTTTAATACCGATACTACATGAAGATGAAGAAGAAGCACTAAAAATTGCACAAGATGAAATTTCAAAGTTCAGTGTGCAGTACGAAAACAATTGGTTCCTCGGAATGAAGAAGAAATTAGGACTATTTAGCAATGAAGAGCAAGATCAATCACTTATTGAGAAACTTTTAAAAGCAATGGAAAAATATAAAGCAGATTATACAAATACATTCCGTGCATTAACTGACAATATATTAGAAAATGCACCTTTATTTGAAAGTCCTGAATTTAAAGAATGGTACGAGCTATGGCAATCTCGGTTAGAAAGACAAAAAGAATCGCAAGATGATGCCTACAAGTTGATGAAAAATAACAACCCAATAATCATCCCTCGAAACTACAGAGTAGAAGAAGCACTAGAAGCAGCTGTTAAAAATGGAGACTATAGCGTAATGGAGAAACTTCTTCAAGCTTTAGCAAATCCTTATGAATATTCTCAAGAACAAGCGGATTACTGCACGCCTCCTGTGCCGTCGAATCGTCCTTATAGGACTTTTTGCGGGACGTGATTGTTTAATACTTTTTTAAAAGGTGTGTTCATACAAATTGTGTGAACGCACCTTTTTATACATTTCCCTTTCAAAAAAGCGGACTGAAGCACCCTTTAGCTATCCTTACTATATTCCACTCCTCCTTCCTTAAACTAAATATCAAAACTATCTTTATTCCAATTTGTTTAATAGTAAATCTACTAAACAAATATTGAGAAATATAAAACTCCATTTCTAAATATTGTTATTTTTGATAATATAATTTATAAGAATATTCAAAAAGTTAGGGGATTTTATGAACGTTCAACTACAAGGTAATGAACAAGTTACAAAACTATTTAATGATTGGTATAGAGCTATATTACAACATCAAACTGTCCATGCAACAAAACTAAAAAAAGAGATTGAGGATAGAATCTCTGGTTCAGAAGAAGATACAAACCTGCAATTATATTATTCACTTTTTAACTTTAGATATACTGTTC
>NZ_JBFPJH010000488.1:0-2010 GCF_040838255.1 Bacillus sp. C30
TTATTAGCCTTCACCAATCGGGCTGCCCGTAAAAGCCCGATTGGTGAAGGCTAATAATCAGTGGGGGGTTGTGAAAATGCGGGTGAAATTTCAAATGAGTGCAGGAATAATAGCAGTACTCATTTAAGATATTACCATCATTCGAATTGAAAAATATTGAACATAGGAGTGAGTGAAAATGGCATATTTATTACAAGTTGACTTTCCGTTTGAAGGTCCTTTTGGAGAAGAAATGGAAAAAGCATTTTGGGATTTAGCAAAAAGTATTAATGAAGAAGAAGGATTCCATTGGAAAATATGGACGGAGAATCAAGAAACGAAAGAAGCTGGAGGCATCTATGTATTTGAAGAAAAACAAGATGCTGAAAAATATGGAGAAATGCACAAGAATAGACTTCAAACATTCGGTGTTAAAGATATTAGAGTAAGAATTTTTCACATCAATGAAAAGTTAACTAAACTGAATCATGGTTATAGTAAATAATAAAGGACACGTAATTCCACCAGTCGGAGCAATCGTAAAAAAGAGGGGATAATCCCTTCTTTTTTGAATTCTTCCTTTATAAAAAAATCCCTATATAAATAGGGATTCGTGTATCGGTATATAGTTCCTTGGAAAAGGTTGTACTAAGTCTAACATATGAGAGTTCTTACATTTGTGAAATTGACGTGAAAGTACTGCGAAAAAAGTTGTACTGAAATAGTTATTTATAAAAAGGTACGCCCCTTACTGGGAGGTAAGGGGCACAGGAAATGCAAATTTATTTGTAATTTGCTAAGTTGATTATAACATATATACCCATCTATACATGTTGCAAGATTATGAACATAACTATTATTTAGTAACTAGGAGTAACGGAAGTTGTATGAATTAAGTTATTTTTAAAGGAATATAACAGTAAAATGCGAGAAGAGACCTGATAACAGGTCCGTTTTTGTTATTGCTTTGGCGTATAATAAATAATGTTGTTTCTCGCGTATCGATACGGGACAAATAGAGGGAATATCTCATCGCTATCCTTTCCTATCAATCTACAGAAAGAGTAGCGTGTTTTTTTATTTTAGGGGCATCTCTTTTTATTAGTTTGATACCGATGTGACAATACACCTTTATTGTTTTTCAGACTTCGCTTGTTCTAGAATGTATGCTTCTTCTTGTTCCGGTGTCGCTAATTTGTATGCTTTACCAGTGCTGTTATTGTCCCATTCCCATAATAAATTATGCTCCTCAACCGATTGAGAGAAATCGCCTTCATACCAGCGAACCAAAATCTTGAGGTACTGTTCTTTATGTTGTAAGGTTCCACCATTACTTTCATCAATTGCTCGACGTACTTTTTCGATGTTTTCTGGAGTCATTTTAATAAATCCTTGCTTTTCGTGAGATAGTACTTTTTGATGAGTCATTTTGTGCATTGCATTGATTATATGACGATCAGAATTGAGGTCAAGTATTACCTCGTCCCCTTTAATTCTCTGAGTCTGCTTGTCCTTAACGTCTGAACCTGCATACGTACCAACTTTGTAACCAGTAAAAATACCAACTGCTATAGCAATAACTAAGCTTGATGTGATTTTAATCCACTTTTTCAAACCTCGTCCCCCCTTTTATTGAAGTGTACCATAAAAGAAGAGCTGTATATCGCTATCTAACTGTGTGATCTACATTAAGCATCATTATCAGTAGTCAATGATGCTTAAAGTTTTCGTTCTGGGGGGAATTAAAAATCATAGCTTGAGGGCGCTACCCCATCACCATCAAGCTATGAAAAGTAAATACTTCAAAACGAAAATATAAGCAGTTTTCTTTCAAAAATACATGTGATTTTTAGCCTGGGTTGAGACTTCGAAATATTGTGCATTCACATTAAATAACAAACATGAAAAGGACTTTAAATTTAATTGGCAGGATCTCTTTCTTTTACAAGATCTTCGATGTTATTTGCTTCTTTGATTTCTTTTGACGATAACCAATTTTCATTTATTGTCCCTGTCTTATTGGTTAAATAG
>NZ_JBFPJH010000489.1:0-1996 GCF_040838255.1 Bacillus sp. C30
CTATATGTCCAATGATTTTCTTGTTAAATTTTAATAGTAATGGAGCTCGTTTGGTATTTTCATCCGTCCATCGAACCCCAGCAATATCATGGCTGTTTAAATGATTTATATAGGATTTATCGTTTATAAAACCATAACCACTAAATTTTAACATTGGAAATGATGTATGTCCTTTTTTCCAATATGTTTTAGTCGTAGCTAAGAATGGAATGCGAGTTGTCATCCCAGGTTCATAATAATTTCTTTGGAATTTATATAAAGGTAAAGGATCTATTATTGTATATTGCTTGGTTATCTCTTTTGGTAAATTAATGATTGTATATAATTGAGAAATATTTAATATATTATTGTTCGCTAATATATTTTCTAAAGGCTCCTTAGTTCCAAATATCCACATAGTATCTCGAAATTGAAAAAACCGAGAAAAAAAATCATTAAATTGATTTAAGTCACCATGTTTTAGAAATCTCTCTGTTACAACAATTGTTTTGAGATGCTCCCATGAGATTTCTTGTTGAGCACCCTTATAAAAATCAAATGCTGCCTCATCTAAAATGGGGCCTTTTCCCTTTCCGATATAGGCCTGGCTATAATTACGGGTAGTGCTCCCTTCTTGTTTAGCTATGTTAGAAAAATTAATAAATTGCGGACGGATGATATAGTTATTATCTTTAAAATCGATACCTAGACTATTTATATACAAAACGTGATGCAACTCTCTTTGATCCCAACACCCTGTTAGAAACGTACACATCATAAGAAGAAATATAACTATTCTTTTATTTTTCTTCATCGGTACTCTCTCTTTTCCTTGTATTATCTTGCGTATGCAATTCTTTAGGTCTTTTTTTCATATACGTGAAAGGAAGTCTAAATGTGGCTGCTAGCATACTTTTAAACACAGGGGGTGAATATGGTGTAAAGAATGGAACTCCAAAAGAGCGTAAATTTACTACATGTATCACCATCACAAGGACACAAAAGATAAATCCTACTATGCCTAATAAAGAAGATACTAAGAATACTACATACCGCAATATACTTATTATTCCTGTTACTGACTGATTAGTTAAAGCAAATGTCGAAACAACCGAGATTGCTATTATAATGACCATAGATGCTGAAACAATTCCTGCACTAATAGCAGCTTGTCCAATAATTAATCCCCCTACAACAGATAATGTTTGACCGAATACGGCAGGAACACGCAATCCTGCTTGTCTCAAAATTTCAAATAAGGTCATCATAATTATCCCCTCTAAAGGAGCTGGAAAAGGAATCCCTTCTCTTGATAAGCTTAATGTAGCTAACAACGTATAGGGAATCTGATCTGGATGATATGTAATTAGTGCTATCCAAATTCCTGGAAGAAATATAGAAATTGCTATCCCCAAAAGACTTACAAGTCGTACAAAGCTACCGAATATGTAGAAAAGATCTTGATCTTCAGATGTATTCACAAAAAAAGGAAATGTAACTGGTGCAATTGTCGCTGTTGGTGACCCTTCAACCAGTAAAATAAAACGCCCATATAGCAAACAATTCACAGCATAATCAGGGCGCCCTGTATATTCAACTAAAGGAAATACACTAAATTGATTGTTTGTGATTAACTCTTCAATTTGTGCACTTGAAACAACCCCGTCTATTTTAATTTGTCTTAATTTTAATCGAACTTGATTAATGATATCTTGGGATGCGACATCTTTTAAATACAGGAGTGCTACTTTAGTTTGTGTTCTTTCTCCAATAATAAATTCTTCATAACTAAGAGAACTCGTTTTTAGTCTTTTTCTAATTAATCCTATATTTGTGTTTAACTCTTCAACAAATCCATCACGTCCACCACGAATGGTCATCTCTGTATTTGTTTGTTCAACCGATCTGGTAGGTATTTGGGCAATATCAACTATATATCCATGTTTAGATTCTTCAAAAATAATAAGGAGGTTACCTTCAAATATAATCTGAGAGATAGTTTCATTCGAATTTACCA
>NZ_JBFPJH010000490.1:0-1976 GCF_040838255.1 Bacillus sp. C30
CCATAATACTGCGTGTTTTTTTATTAGAAAAGTCGGATTCTTCATTTTCACGCATAAGCTTTACTGGCAATATTTTCGAACTTCTGTATGACGGATATAACATAAACAGTTCGATGAAAAAGATACTACAAATCATTGTTACAATTGCTATTTTAAAGTCAAAACTCATCGAATTAATTTGAAAATCAAATAAATGCTCTAGCCAACTTTGTAAAAAACGGTTACTTATTACAGCTAGTAACAAACCAAATATTCCACCAAAGAAATTAATTACACTACATTGAATAAATATAACTTTAAACATTTGTTTCGTTGTTGCTCCCATTGATCGCATAATAGCAAATTGGCTTTTATATTTATATAAAAACACTTCAAAATTAGACATTAATAATAACGAAGTAATAATAAGTATTAATACAGATAAAACAACTATAAAAATATGTAATGACGCTAAGTTACTTTTTAAAAACTCGTCTTCCTCCGCAATATCGATTCTTAATTCTTTGTCTATTTTATGAATTTGACTAGACAATGCTAGTACATCTGCATTCGCTTTTGCTTTTATCAACACATAAGTAGCCTCATTGTATTTACCCGTTTTTTCATATACGTGCTGTTTCACTGCACCTTCCGATAAAACAAGTATATCTGGAGCTGAACCTCCAGCTTCTATATCAGGTAAAACTTCTTTTACTACATAAGATTTATTTTCTATTTCAATCTTTTCTCCAACTTTTACTTGTAAAGTTTCCGCTAATCCATGATTTAATGTTACTTCCTCATTCGATAGATTTTTAGAGAAGTGATATCGACTTTGAGATAACGAATCATTTTGAACACCTACTGTATAAATAGCTGTATTCAATTTATTCACTTGCAAATGATTTACTAATACTTTTGACATGTATTCAATATTTTCTTGTTCCTTAATATTTTGTAGTAAAGATTTATCCATCAATTTATTTTGATCAGGGTTATATCCAACAGATAAATCCATATCTCCATATAAATTTTTAACTTCATTTATAACAGACTGTTTCGCATGGCTCGAAAATACAATCATCGTAACAATTAGAGAAACAGCCAACATAACGCTAACTATAGAGGAGATAGCAGTAAATTTATTCGTCTTAAAAAAGCGTAAACCTAATCCTCGTACTGATTTTATCATTTTGATTTCTCCATTAATCTTTTAAATTTATCTAAAATGATATTTATATCATTTACTCCATGAGAACACGTATAATCATCAACAACTTCTCCATCATGAAAGAAAAGAACCCGATCTGCATACGTAGCAATGTGAGGATCATGAGTAACAAGAATCATACTTTGATTGAATCTTTGTTTCATATCGACCAGTACTCGTAAAATATCATTAGACGTATTGAAATCTAAATTTCCAGTAGGCTCATCTGCAAGAACAATTGGAGGAGATGTTATTAACGCCCTACCAATTGCAACACGTTGTTGTTGCCCACCAGAAAGCTGAACTGGTCGATGATTTCTCCAATTTACTAAACCAAGAACATCTAATATTTTATTTGTTTTTTCTCGTATCTCCTCTTCTGAATCAGCTGATAATATGAGGGGTAACGCAATATTCTCTTCTACAGATAAATCCTTTAATAAATGAAATGCCTGAAATATGAATCCTATGTTATCCCGCCTGTACTCCGTCGCATATGGTTCAACAAACATATTTTTAGGGCCTTCACCATTTACATATACGACTCCCTCATCAGGCTTGTCTAAAGCACCAAGTATATTAAGTAATGTACTCTTCCCAGACCCACTCGTCCCCATTACGGCAAGAAGTTCTCCTTTATTTAACTCCAAAGATACATTTTGTAAGGCTCTAACATTTGTATCTACACTCTCATAAGTCTTACTTAAACCTTGAACTGCTAACACAATTTCACTCATCTTTATTCACCTCAACATTATTAAATGCTATTTCCTCCATTAGATTAACT
>NZ_JBFPJH010000491.1:0-1974 GCF_040838255.1 Bacillus sp. C30
TTACTATAGAGGATAAAGAACAGAATTAGATAGCGACTGCAATAATATCAGTTGGGCATACACGTAAAATGCCAGTAAAAGTATTTTGATTTTGATTGTTCTTATCGTCTTTATTATTATTATTATTATCTTTGTCGTTATTATTACGAGCTAAAGCAGAGAAAAGAGCAACACCGTTACAGAATCCTTCAAAAATTACATTGCGGAATGATTGATGGCCTCTAATGCTTAAAAGAGAAATTTCTGTTCCAACTGAAATAGTAGCAAGTACGTTACATACAGCAGGTCGGTGTGGTCTAACTTCTTCTCTCTCTTTCTCGCGATGGTCGCGATGGTCACACTCTCTTTCACGATGATGACATTCTCTAAAGTTATCACAGCATCCAAATGATCCAAACATAATCCTCATCACCCCCTTCACACTTATAATCTATGTAAGTTCGGCAGTCGGTGACTGGACAGATAATGGAAATTTTTCTAGGGGATTTTCTCATTTTAAATGACTAGATGGGTATTTAGTATGGAATGATGTTTAAAATAGGGGAAATGTCACAAAAAAATGTAAAGACCACCGAAATGAATGAAGTAGGTAGCCTTTACACTTTTTTACTTTTATATAAAACGATGATATATACAGGAAGAGCTAAGAGTAGTGGTGCAATGGATCGTGCAGTATGTTTTTCTGCTTCTAATTGTAACGCTTCTTCTTTAGGGAATTGTAACACTGATATGTTTGCAGCATCGCCAATAAAATATAGCAGTAGTACAGTTACTATGTAACTTAAAAGTGCGATAAAGCTTCCGTATGAACTCAATGAAAATCCCTCTCTTGTTATCTATTTGTTATCATTGTATCACAATTGTAACAAAAATACACGGTTATATTCCGATACTTTAACAAATTTCGACACAAAACGTCATATTTGTTTATGGGGATAGCGTAAAAATTACGATTTTTCTATGTATAGATGTCGCATAATACATTGTAATATTACGGATGTGTGACAGAAAAATAAAAAAACGAAGGTAATGAAATTACCTTCGTTTTTTTATTATTTTGCCCATTCACTCACTTGTTCTACGCTCATGCGCGGTGCAGGGTGACCTTTTAAAGTGGATTCACCAATTGTAATAAGCATAATTGGTACGTAACGAGATGAAGCATTGAATTCTTCCATTAATGCCTGTGGATTGAAGCCACCAATAGCGCAAGTATCCCAGCCAGTTGCTTTAGCAGCAAGCATAAGTTGCATTGCTGCTAAAGCAGCATTTGAAAAGGCAGCATCTCGTGGGTATTGCTCCCGAGTATATGCAGATTCAATATTTTTAGCTAAGCGCTCTTTTGCGTCTGCTTTCATAAATCCTTGTTCTACAATTGGACCGTAAACAGGTTCAACATTTTTATATGCCTCTCAATCACCTAAAATAGCGACTACGGCAGAAGCATCAAGAATTTGTTGTTGGTTATAGGCAATTGGGTGTAATCGTTTTTGTACATCTTCGCCTTGGAAAACAAGGAATTTCCAGTGTTGCAAGTTCCAAGCAGAAGGTGCTTGCGCAGCAGCTTTTAAAATTTCATGTAACTCTGTAGATGAAATTTCTTTTTCAGGGTTGAATGCACGTGTAGATGTGCGTTCATATAAAACGTTAAAAAAGTCATTGTTTGTCATTATATATCCTCCAAATTACATATCAACTTAATATAAAATAAATGTAATATACTCTACTTACATTTTGTAAGTTATTGAATTTAAGAATATAATACCTTTATTTTAATTGTCAAGTTTTAAATAGTAAGGCAGGGCATTCATACAAACGATACAATTCATATAATCATACACTAAAAAAGGAATTTCCAGAGCAGATAAGCGAAGATAACATTCTCAATTAGCTTGTTAATATGAGTTCCTCATAATTCTTTATAAAATGATTGTGAGGAATTCAGTAGAACAAGATATATGAAGTGAGTGAAGA
>NZ_JBFPJH010000492.1:0-1972 GCF_040838255.1 Bacillus sp. C30
TTTTTATGTAGATTTAAAATGGGAAAGAGAGTGGAAAGTATGGGCCGTAAATGGAACAATATTAAAGAAAAAAAAGCATCAAAAGATGCAAATACAAGCCGTATATACGCGAAATTTGGACGTGAAATTTATGTGGCAGCAAAACAAGGCGAGCCAGATCCAGAATCAAACCAAACGTTAAGAGTTGTATTAGAACGTGCGAAAACATACAACGTGCCAAGAACAATTATTGACCGTGCGATTGAAAAGGCAAAAGGCGGTTCAGAAGAAAACTATGACGAGCTTCGTTATGAAGGCTTTGGACCAAACGGATCTATGGTAATTGTAGATACACTGACAAATAACGTAAACCGTACTGCAGCAGATGTACGAGCTGCATTTAGCAAAAACAGTGGTAACATGGGTGTAAACGGTTCTGTCGCTTACATGTTTGATGCGACAGCTGTTATCGGTCTTGAAGGTAAAACATCAGATGAAGTTCTTGAAATCTTAATGGAAGCAGATGTAGATGCACGTGACATTCTAGAAGAAGAAGATTCTGTTATCGTTTATGCTGAACCTGATCAGTTCCATTCAGTACAATCTGCACTTAAAGGTGCTGGTGTTGAAGAATTTACAGTTGCAGAATTAACAATGCTTGCACAAAGTGATGTAGAACTTCCTGAAGATGCTCAAGTACAATTTGAAAAAATGGTTGATGCATTAGAAGATTTAGAAGATGTACAGCAAGTTTACCACAACGTAGACTTAGGGGAATAATATAAGACAGAAGACCCTTTCCTTTAACGGATAGGGTCTTTTTTTATGGAGTTAATTAAGGTGGTAAAGTATTAAAGGTATTTTGTAGCTGCTAGGGAATATGGTTATAGGTTTGTATTTTAAATAATCATATTTCTAGGAGGTATTTCTGTGGAGCATAAAACACCAAAGCATATTGTTGCCGTAGCAGGTTATTTAACAAATGAAAAGAATGAGGTGCTTTTAACGAAAGTGCACTGGCGAGCAGATACGTGGGAAATGCCTGGAGGACAGGTAGAAGAAGGGGAAGCGCTCGATCAAGCTGTTTGCAGAGAAATAATGGAGGAAACAGGATTAACTGTGAAGCCTATCGGAGTTACAGGGATTTATTATAATGCTTCTATGCATATTGTAGCTGTTGTTTTTAAAGTAGCATATGTTAGTGGTGAAATAAAAATTCAATCTGAAGAAATACAAGAGGCTAAATTTGTTGCTTTAAACGAAGAGAACATTGATGAGTATATAACGCGTCCTCATATGAAATCAAGGACACTTGATGCGATGAAAGCAATGCATTTTATTCCATACGAAACATGGGAAGTTCAGCCATATAATCTTATAGGAAGGTTGTAAAGAAAAGGTTAGTTATTTGAGGACAGCTCAAATTGCTAACCTTTTCTTTATGTATACTGTTTCAGAAAAAGGTCACAATAATAAAGTGTAGGCTAATAATTGGTGGAGGAAGCAGGACTACCACCTAATTTCCTAGCTTTAGCCAAGTTTTGAGGGAGAATTCTTACTGCACACAAATAGCGAGATAATCCGAAAGCTAGTATTGATTTGCAGAACGTTCGTTCTGTATAATAGTGATATATCGTATATAATTAGATTGCTAGATGTTTAAAAGTATAAATGTATAAACTGATATAATAAAAGAATAAAGTGAAATTAAGGAGAGTCCTACTTCCTATAAATAGTGTGATAAATAAATGTATATTCAACATTTCATATGAATAGTAGATAAAAAGGGACTGTGATACAATACATTTTTACACCTTACAATGTTGTAAGGTAGGTGTAAGAGAAATCGATGGGATATTCTTTTATAACAAGGTATTCTTAAATTAAGAGTTATATGCTGTGTGGAAAAGAGGTGTTCGAGATGAAAGAACGAGTATTATCTAGAGTGAATTATCATCAAAAAGTTGCATTAAATCCATTAACTAAATTTCTT
>NZ_JBFPJH010000050.1:0-17370 GCF_040838255.1 Bacillus sp. C30
TTTCTATATGACTTTAGATGGGTATTAACTTTAATTTTATTCATTGTTTTCTTTCGCACATTTGTGGAATTTTCATTACGAGGCGTTACATATAAAATGCCGCTCGTACTCTCATTTTTCCTTATCGGGTTCTTTATTTGGATTGCAGAAAACATCGCTACCTTCTTCGGAGCATGGCAATATCCAAATCAACGGGAAACATGGAGCCTCGTTCACTTAAGCAAAATTAGCTCATGGTTTTTACTCGTTGTTATTAGCATTATGATTGTTACACAACTCAAACATTTGAAGCAGTCGAAAAGATAATGCTGATTATGTAAAAACAGTTTAAAAACAGTTAGCCCATCACTCATTAGAGAGTGATGGGCCTTTTTTAAACCATCCTCATCAAAGGCATTATAGGTTCATCATAATTTACGAGAGCATAAGCAGTTGCACATTATGAACTAGTACTAGCAGAAGAGGTTGCTGCAGATGAAGCGGCAATCGTTGCCATCATAGCTGCCTGTTGTGCTTGTATGAGGACTTCTATCATAGTTTGTAAACCTGTGTTGGTAGCTTTACTCTCCTCACCTTTCTGACTTACAAACAGTTGAATAGCAATAAGAATATTCGTATCTGTATGCCAACGGAATAATTTCTCCCCCTGCAATTTTTCAATCAATGCTTTAATAGAATGAATCTCTTTTTCTCCATCCTCAAGTAACGCTAGTAGCCCGATAGCTGGATAATGCATCTGTTTCACTTTTACCTTTTCTTGTTTTAACAACTTCCAAATGCTTGTACATGTTGCAACTAACATTTCTTCACGGACATCCTTCTTTAGTGAGAGGATATGACTTAAAAACTGAAGATCATTCCCTTTACGCAAACCAGCTTTCGCTAGTTTCTGATACAGACGTTCCACTCGGTCCATAAGTATTTCTACATTCTCTGATTGTCCTGCTAGTAAAACCGCGAGCGGATAATCATTTGTACCTGTAAGAAAGAGATGATCCTTTTTCATGCGTTTATATACTTGTATCGAACGCTGAATGTGCGTACCTTGCTGTCCACGTTCTTCTGTTAAAAGCACAGCTGCTGCGAGATAAGTAAATATACTCCGGCTAAAGCCACCCGCGACCAATTGTTCATATAAATCTAAAAACCTCCGAAAAGCTTCCTTGTAATCTGTAAAGTGAATATCTAATGTTGCGGCCACCACAAAGCGATGATAAGACTTTAAGTATGAAAACATCCCTACCTGATTCTTAATATAACTACTAATTTCTAAAAAACGTCCGAGATCAAACAGTTTATCACTACCTGCATACTTAGCAGCAATCATCATACCTGTTCGAGAATCACTTGTTTTCCATTTTAGTTCTCCCTTTAACTGTGCATATGTATGTGTGTATTGCTCCAACTTTTGTTCCAATGTAATCATAGTATTCCCCCATTTTCTAGTTCCTCTCTTTTATTATACGTATATTCCATATTTAGGAATACCCTATTTCATACAGATTTTGCAACCTTATACTTTCTTCTGTATTATTTTCAATATTTTTCTATTAAGTAATACAAAAAAAATAATAACTACCATAAAATTTAGGATGTTTCTTTATCCTAATTGGTTGGTTTTCTTTCCTTCTTCATCAGCATCACGATGATTAGCGTTCATAATCCTTAATCCTTCAAGAAGTTCAACAACAAAAAAGGATAGATAATAAATTATCTACCCTTTTTTGTCTATATATTATTTAACATTACCAAAAACTAAAGAGCCTTAATAATACGTTCCATCGCCTTCATTTGCCCAATATGGTCTGCTTCATGATAAAGCATCATACCGTAAAGCTCTCCAACTGTTTCCAACCCTAAAAATGGCTCTGGAAGTTTATTTTCAAATGCTTCTGCTGGAATTTCTTGAATGCGCTTCGCTTGTTCTTTTAATTGAACCGTTAACACTTCTAATGATGGCCCTTCTGTTTTCCATTTAGATGGTCTTGAACCATATCCAAACATACCTGGATATTCAGTTGGTAATTGTTTAAATTCTCTTCCAAACATGAAAGTTTCTGCCGCCGTTAACACGTGACCGATATGCCAGCGAATTGTATTGTTAAAGCCCTCCGGCTGCGTATCCGCAGTTTTGTCATCTAACGTTTCCATAAATTTAAGTAATGCCCCACGCGTTATTTCAAATTGTTTTAAACCAATTATTCTATTCATTTTATCGTCCCCTTTTTTATGTACAATTTATTATGAACTAAGGATGTTAAATTTATTAAAGTTTCACCTTGTTTAATCTATCAGAAACAATTAAGAAAAACATCTAATATGCTTAGTAAAAATAATAAAAAGGTTCACCCCTCGTAAATATAGAATTACTTACTACACAAATAGTTTAGTAAATAAAAGAGGAGTGTAATGGCATGTTACATGTTTTAAAACAACAATATAATCTTATTCGTTCTACAAGAGAAAATCTATTTACATTTTTGGAAGAAATTCCACGAGAAAAATTGCACAGCACAGTTCCTAATTTCGGAAGTGGCAGCATTTTAAAAACCCATATTCATGTAGCTGATTGCTACCGATACTGGCTTGGATCATTCGCATTCAAGCAAAAACGAGCAGATTTTTCATTCGCTAGTGATTATGAAATTGAGCATGCAGATGTCGAGAAAGTTCGTGCTAGATTTAAGTTAGTCGATGAGGTTGTAATGCGTTTTTTAGATGAATACAATGACCGTTGGCTCGAAAATATAGCAAATGAAGTGAAATGGCAAAAAGAACCTTGGAGCACAACTCCGCTATGGCTTTTAACTCATGCGGAAACACATGAATTTCATCATAAAGGTCAAATTGTATCAATGGCTCGTCACCACGGATACACTCCTCCTGACACAGACCTTAGTTAGTTAATTACTGCAACTGAACTTAATAAAGTGAAACTTTAATCAGTGGGGGCTTTGTTCGTCCTCCACTGATTATTAGCCTTCACCAATCGGGCGTTTACGGGCAGTTGATCTCCCACCTAACTTCTTTGCTCCAGCCAAATTTTAAGGTGGGAGTCTTACTACCCGTTAATGCGCGATAAACACAAAAAAGAAAGAGTACGTTTTGATTAATCTATTTCAAAACATGCTCTTTCTTTCCGTAAATAAGTTAATCGTTTATTATATTACTTCCTCACTTATAACACCCGTTAATTAAAAGACTCCCTCGTCACCTCAATAAATTGCTGTAGTGGCGCTGTCATCCATTTATCTTTATGCCAAGCAATTTGCGTATAGATCGGAGTGATTGTATTCTTTAAGACTAATTCCTTTATCGTTCCCTCTCGTATATCTTTTTCTACTACTATTGCTGGCAAAACTGCTATACCTAAATCTGCAATAACGCATTGTTTAATTGCCTCGACACTAACAAATTCAATCTTATTTGCTGGGTATACATCTTCCGCACGGAATAACTCTTCAAATAAAGTCCGATACGAGCAACCTAGTTCTGTTAGTAAAAGTGTTTCGCTTTCTAAATCTTTTGTAGAAACGGAAGGTTGTTCAAGTAAACGATGCGTAGGAGCAGCTACTACTTTTAATTCTTCTTTCATAAGTGGCTCCACATGTAAAACATCCTCTGTTTTACATTCGTCCAAAATAAATACAAGATCTACTTTCCCCTCCATCAATTGTTCCTTCGCATCTTTATTGGAATGTGCAGGTTTAAATATAAGCTTTATTTGGGGAAATTGTGCTTTAAATTTCTTTAATATAGATGGAAGCCTATATGTACATTGACTTTCTTGTGCACCGATTATTAACGTACCCGCTATTTCCTCATCATCTTTCACAGCCATTTTCGCTTCGTTACTGAGTGCAATCATCTTATCAGCATATAGTTGAAACTTCCTGCCTGCTTCAGTTAAGAAAAGACGTTTTCCTAATCTTTCAAATAATGGCGTACCGAGCTCAGCCTCTAACGTTTTAATTTGCGCCGTTACACTCGATTGAGCAAAGTTCAATTTCTTCGCAGTTTGCGTAAAGTTCAAAGTGTCCGCTGCTACTTTAAATGTAATTAATTGTTTTATCTCCATTTATCATCCCTCTTTTCAATCGGTATTTCCGATTGATTTCATCGAAATAATCCTCTTTGTCTATTGATATTTGTATTGTATGATAAATAGCATCGACAAACAATAAAATGGAGGTATTCCATATGAAAGCACTTTGTTTCGAACAGTTTGGAAGTCCAGATGTACTACAATATAAAGAAATACATGATCCAATCATAAATCCAAATGAAGTTCTTGTTCGCATGCAAGCAATCGGTTTAAATTTCGCTGATATTTATAGACGCCGCGGCGATTATCATCTCGCTGGTAACCCGCCTTATATATTAGGTTATGAAGGCGCTGGTATTGTTGAAAAAGTAGGAGCTAACGTTACCACTATCAATCCCGGAGACCGCATTGCATTTGCTGACGTTCCATTCTCAAATGCAGAATTAGTTGCCGTTCCATCTGAAAAAGCAATTACGCTTCCAGATTCTATTTCTTTTGAAACAGCCGCTTCTGTCTTATTACAAGGATTAACAGCACATTATTTAACGAAAGATAGCTATCAAATAAAACCGGGTGATATAGCTTTAGTACATGCCGCAGCTGGTGGCGTTGGTCAGCTTCTTATCCAAATGATTAAACTACAGGGCGGAACAGTTATCGGCCTTACGTCATCAAAAGTAAAAGCAAAGATAGCTACGTTAGCTGGTGCTGATCACGTATTTTTATATACCGAAGCATGGCATACGAATGTACTTGAAATGACTAATGGCGCTGGCGTAAATATTGTGTATGAATCCGTAGGTTCTACATTAGAAGAAAGCTTTAAAGCGACTAAAGTTGGTGGTACTGTCGTATTTTACGGAATGGCTGGCGGTAATCCTGCGCCAGTTGATCCGCGTATGCTTATGGATACTTCAAAAACTTTAACTGGCGGAGACCTTTGGAACGTTCTTACTACGTATGAAGAACGTAAGCAACGCTCTACTCAATTATTTGATTGGATTACGACTGGAACATTAAACATCGCGAATGCTACTACATTCTCTTTACAAGATGGTGCTCTTGCACATGAATTATTAGAGAGCCGAAAAAGTACTGGGAAGATTTTATTAATTCCATAATTAATCTAACTAAAAAAGGAAGCTAGATTTTCTAGCCTCCTTTTCTTATCTCTATTTGAGATTTAATTATATTTCCACACTTTCTTTCCCTTTTGCAACATAACTCATATCTCCAACCGACTCGACGATGTATTCCCCATCTTTATATGAAATTTTCGTTACACTTGCATTTTCCACTCCAAGTTTTGTTTTACTACAATCTAGCATTTCTATTAATGCAGTAATCAAAAGCCCATGAACGACAACTAAAACGTTACCGCCTCCATTTTTAGCAGCTTCTTCACTAATTTTATCAATCTCTGTTTTTATACGAGTAGAAAATAATTCCCAATCTTCCGCCTGTTTCGTAGGATCTGCTGCTCTAATAAGATTAATCACTTCTTGAATAGAAAACTTCATGAGTTCTTCTGGTGATGCAACGCCCGCAGCTTTTCCAACCACATCCCACATATTTTCAAGTTTTTCACCTTCAAAAATACCAAAATTTAATTCTCGTAAATTTTTCCTTTGCTCAAGTTTTAAGTTTGATTGCTCACTATATTTTAATACTAAATTAGCAGTTTCAATCGCTCGGCCGCTATCACTACTATACGCATTCGCAAAATGAACATCTTTTAATCCTGTTCCTAAATTAGAGGCAACTTCCACACCCTTTTCTACTAACGGAGAATCTGCCCAACCTTGCGCGCGCTGGTTCGTATTTAATATTGTTTTTCCATGTCTTGTAACATATAACGTAACTACATTCTCATTGCTATCTGTTTCTCGCTTCTTCATTCTATTCTCTCCCTTTACATTTCTATATCGATTTTACCATCTCAATTATTCATTGAGCAAAATATACGTAAGTAGATCTGCTTAATAAAAAAAGCTATCTTTCTGTATATCCCTACAAAAAGATAGCATCTTTTATGATTACATTTCTTAACCGATACTCCTACTCAGCAAAAGCACTCGAATATTGTACAATTCCTTCTACACCTTCAAGAGCATTCTCTCTTAATTCCATCACCATAAACACTTCTTCAGGCACTTCAAATGGTGCTTTTATATTCCACTCACTTGCTTTCTTAAATCCGAATTTCGGATAGTACTCTGGATGTCCTAATACCACAACAGATTCATATCCTAGTTCTTTCGCTTTTTCTAAAGCAGCTACGATCAGTTTTCTGCCAATTCCTTTTTTCTGATGGCCCCTAGCAACTGATACTGGTGCAAGTGCTAATGATTCTACAGAAGTTCCATCCTGTTCTATTGTAATTTTTGATAACAAAATGTGCCCCACTATTCCCTCATCAACCGCAACTAATGATAATTCTGGAATAAATGCATCACATTTTCTAATACGTTTTACAAGTTCATGTTCTGTTTTATCACTAAATTCTTCATTTAAAAACGATTCTTTTACAACTTCTTCAGTCTTACTATAATCATTTTTTTGTTCTTGTCTAATCTTTATCACTTTATATTATCCTCTATTCTTTCTTATTTCTTTTTCAATTTTACGAAGCGCTTTTTTCGATCCGCGCTCCATATCGTGTTGCATTTTTCTTTCTTTATAATCAACAAATAGTGTATTTAAATCATATCCTTCTGGGTATAATTCTTTCGCCGCTACCTCTAAAGTAATACGTTTCACATTCACTTCAACGAATTCACCGTTATAATATACAACAACATTATAGAAATTATCTTTTTCCTTATAGATGATACCAAAATCATCATGATCCAATAAATTCACACGGTCACCGATTTTATATTCATAGTCATTTTCTCTTTTTTCTTGCGCGAATTTCGGTTTTCTAATTTTGCTTTCATTCACTTTTTCTATAGCGTATTCTTTATTTCCCATATACTCTTTCGCTCTTTGCAGTACATGTTCTCTCACATTCATTTTATTCGCAATCCAAAGTGCATTACTTTCACCAGATTTACCAATCATTAATTTATAAAGTGGCTCCAATGTCTCACTATTAAACTGCATTGCTGCGTTCATAAAATCACCATGCATTTCTGAAAATCGTTTAATTTCACCGTAATGCGTACTCGCAATTGTAATACATCCCGTTAGATAAAATTCTTCTAAAATAGATATCGCAAGCGCCGCACCTTCATTCGGTTCTGTACCGCTTCCTATTTCGTCAAATAGTAGTAACGTATTATTATTTGACATCCTCATAATTTCAGACAGATTTTTCATATGAGATGAAAATGTACTTAGTGCATTTTCAATACTTTGATTATCACCAATATCTACAAATACGTTGTCAAAAATAGCAATTTCCGTTTCTTTATCTCCAGCGATGTGCAGGCCTGACATTGTCGCTAATGTTAATAATCCGATTGTTTTTAACACAATCGTTTTCCCGCCCGCATTCGGTCCTGTAATAATTAAACTACGGTATTCTTGACCGATTTCAAAGTTTAATGGCACTACTTTTCCACTTAAAAGCGGATGCTTACAATTCACTAAATGAATGTAGCCATGATCGTTTAATTTCGGCTCTATTCCATCGATTGATTTACTAAATTTCGCTTTCGCAAATACCATATCATATTGGCTAATCAATTCCATGTTAATTTTTATATGATAAATGTTTTCTAATACCATTCCTGATAATGTCGCTAAAATTTGATACTCTTCCATCGCTTCTTCTGCTTTCAAACTTGCGAGTTCCGCATTTAATTTTGTAACCGTATGTGGTTCTATAAATACAGTAGAACCTTTTGCAGATGCTTCAACAATACTTCCCGCAACTTGGTTTTTATAGGTAGATTTGATCGGAATCGTATAGCGATCATCCTTTTTACTAATAAAGAATTCCTGAATATATTTCTTATTTGTACTACTATTTAAAAACTTCGTTAAACGTTCTTTTATTTTTCCATCAACAGAATCAATGTTATTTCGAATTCGTTTCAACTCTTTACTAGCCGCCGCATCAATGCTATTTCCTTTAATCGAAAAGTTAATTTCTTCTTCAATACTTTTAAATTCAGACATTGAATTTGCATACGAAGATAATACTGGCGCAAAGAATTCTTTATCTAACATAAATTTTTTAATCTTTCTACATCCACGTAAAAAGTCTGAAACACTCACTAACTCTTCTGGATCTAAAATCATCCCTTTTTCTAATTTTTGAATTGTACTCGCGATATTAGAAATTCCGAAAAAAGGCACATGCCCTTCCGCATCTAATATAGCTCGTGCTTCTGTCGTTTCATTTAAGCGATTTCTCACTACTTTTATACTCGTACTCGGCTCTAATTTATTTAATAATTCCTTACCTAATCCACTTACACAATAAGATTTCACTATTTCCATTAATTCGTTATACTGTAACTTTTCAAAAGTCATCGTATTCATTTTGTTTCTCCTCACTATGATTGATTTCTATCATCAATGAAGATACCTACTCATTAGATTCCAATGAATTCTACATTATTCAATTACCATTTTTATACATTAAAAACATATACAAAAAAGCTGCGGGGATACCGCAGCTTTTACATTTACAAGGCATGAGTAATAACATATGAGGAAATAAGCCATAAAAACGGATGGCAATCCCCTTATTACACGCTTTATAAAGTATTGTAGGTATCTTCATAGGTTTCGAAATAAATCCATGACAAAATTATGGGTATGATGTACATAAAAATCCCCTGGTCTTATCCGATTTATTTCATTAAATTTTTCCTATTTAGTACCTACCGCACTCACAAAAAGCACCTCTCATTAATTTATATTTTATGTTCATTGAAATCTAATTTATTGAAATCATCATACTATATATTTTATAAGAAGTAAAGGTGTCATACTTTAATAACTATGCAGAATGTAAAAAAGAAGAGGAGAACTTATATTTCAGTCTGCCCCTTCTTTTTTATCACAAATTTACTGCTGAATATATATTGAAACTGAGCCTCCATTTACATGGAACTGCCCCCATCCATCTTTATTAATTGTTACAGTATTTGTTTGATTACCCGTAATATCGTACCATACTTCCCCAGCGTTATTCTTTCCAACATCCATCCACTTTGATCCTCCTGGTCCGTCTGAGATTAATGTCGCTAAACCAGAATTAGCATGTACACCATCACCTTCTCTTGTCCAGCCAATCACATCTGGATGGTCTAAATAATCACGCTGCGTACCATATGCAAAGTTTTTTCGTGCCGTCAAAATCGGATCAATTTTATCTTTTAACGCTGGAATTTCATAACTACTCTTTCCGCTTGTCCCATAGTAATCACCATAAAAAACTGAAGGATAGCCCTCTGCACGTGTTAAAATAAATGCATATGCCAACGGTTTAAACCACGGACTTACTACAGATTCCAATGACTGTCCAGGTTGAGAATCATGATTCTCAACGAGAGTAACTGCGAGTGCAGGGTGATTTTTCATTACTGTTCCATTTAAAATAGTTCTCATATCATAATTCCCATTTCCTTTTGAAGCATAATGAAAATTGTAATGAAGCGGTGCATCAAATACAGATTGATTATAATTGACCTTCGCTAAATAATTATTTAAAGTCTGGATATCATTTTGCCAATATTCAGCTACTGTAAACATTTCTTTCCCCGTTTGCTGTCTGACATGATTTACCCAATCGCGTAAATATTCATGATCAATATGTTTAACAGCATCTAAACGAAAACCATCTAAATTTAATTCATTCGCATACCACGTCCCCCAATTTTTCATCTCATTCGCAACATCTGGATGATCAAAATCAAGATCTGCATACATCAAATAATCATAATTTCCATTCTCGCTAGACACTTCCCAGTCCCATGCTTTACCTATACCCCTAAATTTATAAATTCGATTTATTTTCCTTCCTTCATCCCAATCCGTTCCGTCAAAATGATACCATTTCCATTTGAAATTAGAATAAGTATCTCCGCGCCCAGGAAAGTTAAAGCCCGTCCATGCATTAATTTCATAATCACCTGATACTTCAATATTTCGATTGTTACAGTCTACCTCAACAGCTGTTACAGTTTCAGTATAATCTGCTCCACCTTTATGATTCATAACTACATCGATGTTTTGCTTATGTAAAGCTTCAATTGCAGATTTCAATTGTGCTTTTGTCCCATATTTTGTTCGTACCGTTTCTTTTTGATTGAATTCCCCTAAGTCATATAAATCATATGCTCCATATCCTACGTCATTTTGCGTAGTTCCTTTATATGCAGGCGGGTATCCAGACAGATGTAATTCCTTTCTGAGCTAAATTTCCAGCATCTGAATGCAAGCGGTTCCAATGATTCCCATCATTCGGAGCATACCACTCAAAATACTGCATTAACGTTCCATTGTTCACTGTTGCTGCTTATGCCTTATTTCCCTCATATATATTAGGAAAAAGCAAAATAAACAATAAACAGACTACCGTAATCCTTTTCAACATATTTACACCATCCCCTTCAAGAAAACGTTTGCATAATTTGTTAAAGTTATTATAATATTCGTTCTACAGTTAGTAAAGTAACAATCTTTTAATCTCTCACATTATTTTTCAAAATATGAATTCAACTATTCCACAAGTACCCCATATAGTTTAAAATTCACATCGGATTCAAAATTGTTTACAATTTATCTATAAAAGCATAACGGAGGGATTTCTATGACCGACTTTCAAAAACAATTTTTCGCAAGATTAAATATAGAAGAAAAACACAAAGTTTCATTTGAAGATTTACCTAACATTATGTACGCAATGTCACAATCTGTCCCTTTTGAAAACTTAAATATTCTCGAAAAGAACTTTAAAGAAATATCAAAAGAAAATCTAAAAGAAAAAATTTTAATAAACAACCGTGGCGGCCTTTGTTATGAATTGAATCCGGCTATGTATTACTTCCTTAAAGACTCTAAATTCGATGTCCATCTCGTTTCAGGAACAGTTTATAACGCTGTAAATTCTATATGGGCTGTAGATTCAGGGCATATCGCAACTATTTTACAACATCATAATGAACTTTACTTAATTGAAGTAGGTTTCGGATCATATTTACCCCTTTCCCCTGTTCCTTTCTCAGGTGAGATCGTTCATTCTGTAACAGGCGACTATCGTATTCGTAAAGAAACGACTGAAAAAGGTAATTATATTTTAGAAATGCGTAAAAGCAATGAGTTTCTAGATCAATCTTCTACTGATGATTGGACAGTAGGTTATGCATTTTACTTGGAAGAAGTGGATGAAACGAAAGCAAATGCAGCACAAAAAATTATTGTTGAACATGAAGGTTCACCATTTAACAAAGTACCTCTTGTTGTAAAACTTACTCATGACGGGCACGCATCATTAACAAAAGATAGCCTTACAGTAACGAAAAATAGAAATAAAACAAAAGAAACAATTACAAAAGAGCAATATACAAACCTCCTTCATTCAACGTTCGGCATTACATTATAACTTTTAAAGCCTCGCCATTTCCGGCAAGGCTTTTTATTTTCCAGCAGGGATTTTTTGCAATTTGTTGTATTTCATAGTTATATAGGAATATAACTACATATTTAGAAAGGAAATGATTATGACTGAACTTAAAGATCGACTACAAGTAGCTGATAAAGAAAAATGGGATTTAACGGATATTTACCATACAATTGAAGATTGGGAAAGCGATTTTCATAAAATTGAAGTATTAACGAATGAATTACACAAGTTTAATGGCAGTATTCACGATGGCAATAGTTTATTAGCTTATTTAACAAAGAGTGAAGAAATATCTAGCATAATATCTTTAATGTTCGCTTATGCACGATTACAATCCGATCTTGACACACGCGATACTGACGCTCAATCCCTTGTCGATAAAGTATCACAATTACACGTGAAAGTAAGTGCGGCTAAATCTTTCTTTTCCCCATTCTTACTTAGTGTAGATGAAAACACATTACATTCTTACATAGAAGAAACAGAAGGCTTACACTATTATAAAGAAGACTTATTTGAGCTATACCGTTATAAAAAACACGTTTTGAATAAAGACCAAGAAGAGATTTTATCACAAATGGGTGAAGCACTCTCCTCCCCGCAGCATACATTTGGCATGTTAAATAATGCAGATATAATTTTTGGTGAAGTGACTACTGATGATGGAGAAAAAGTAAACTTAACACGTGGAATGTATTCAAAGCTAATAGAAGATGAGAATCGTGAGAATCGTGAAGAAGCCTATAAAGCTTATTACAAACCATACGTTCAATTAAAGAATTCTATCGCTTCTACTTTGTCCGCAGCTATTAAAAACAATGTTACTGTCTCAAAGCTACGAAAATATCCATCAGCTTTAGAAAAATCATTATTTGGCGACATGGTTCCGAAAGAAGTATATGAAAATTTAATTGAGACAACGAAAAAAAACATTCAATCATTACATACGTATAATGAACTTAGAAAAGAAAAATTAAATGTAGATGAACTACGACAATACGACTTGAGTGTTGATTTAGTAAAAGGTGTAAAAAAAGACATTCCATACGACGAAGCGTTTGATATAATGATCGCGTCACTAGCTCCTTTAGGTAAAGAATATATCGAAACATTAAAAAACTTTAAAGATAAACGCTATATAGACGTGAGAGAAACACCAGGAAAACGTTCTGGCGCTTATAACTTTGGTGTATACGGTGTTCATCCTTTCATTCTTTTAAATCATCATGATGATTTAAATAGCCTTTTCACCCTTACTCATGAATGCGGGCACGGTATGCATACGCATTACTCACACGGATACCAACCAAGAATTTCTGCACACTATTCCATTTTTGTTGCAGAAGTCGCTTCTACAGTAAATGAAGTGTTATTAATTCATTATTTATTAAAAGAAGCAAAAGAAACGAACGTACGTAATCATTTAATTAACTACTTTATCGATAGCTTTAAAGGTACTTTCTTTACACAAATCATGTTTGCAGAATTTGAAAAAATCACACATGAAATGGCCGAACAAGGTAAACCATTAAATGCCAAAGTCTTTAGTGAAATTTACGAAAACTTATTTAGAGAATATAATGGCGACTCCCTCGTATTTGACGAAGAAGTAAAATATGGCTGGTCTAGAATCCCTCATTTCTACCGTCCATTTTACGTATACAAATACGCAACTGGATTCGCTTCTGCCATTCAAATCGCCGATAAATTATTAAGCGGTGATCCAAATGCTCAGAAAAACTATATTGAATTCCTTAAAGGCGGAAGTTCTGACTATCCATTAAACCTACTGAAAAAAGCTGGCGTTGATTTAACTACACCAGAACCGATTGAAAGTGCATTAAATCGATTCACCCAACTTGTTGAAGAGTTTTCAGCATTATAGAAAAAAGCATGCAGATTATAGAATCTGCATGCTTTTTCATATAAAATATACATTTCATTTATTCACTTGTTGCTGCGTCACACAATGAATCATACCACCATACGCATACAGTTCATTTACATAAACACCGACAATTCTTCTTCCTGGAAACTGCCCTTCAATGATTTGAAGTCCTAACTTATCATGTTCATCACCGTATATAGGAACCAATACAACTTCATTTCCAATATAAAAGTTCAAATACGAACCTTTACAGTCTGCCTCTTTTACCACTTTTCTTGTTACAGGTACTGGGATGAGCTGAAATGGATTTCCATCTATATTTCTCGCTTGTCGCAATTCTTGATAATGCTTTTCCTGCGCCTCCAAAAGGTACGACTCTCCTTCCCCAAAAGGATCATATTCATAAAGAATTGTATTTTCATTTACAAAACGCGCTGCCCCATCAATATGGTAATCTGTATCTTCATCATAATTATCCTCTCCGCGAATACCAGTTATCCATATAAAATTCGTTACTCCCAAATACTTCGTTAACTCTATTTCAATCTCTTCCTGATTTAGTGTAGGATTTCGATTTTCATTTATAATAGAAGTTTTTGCCGCCATTAAGGTGCCATTTCCATTTA
This sequence comes from Bacillus sp. C30, assembly GCF_040838255.1. Lineage (NCBI taxonomy): Bacteria > Bacillati > Bacillota > Bacilli > Caryophanales > Bacillaceae > Bacillus > Bacillus sp. C30. Next base: position 14,142 of record NZ_JBFPJH010000050.1, read on the forward strand.
TCTCTATTCCTCCACCTTCTATACAAACACTAGATTTAACTTTTGGAATGCTATACATTTCACTTATTTTTCCCGGAATAACAGCATCATTTTCATACGGATATTTATCTCCCCAACCATTAAAAATCCAGTGCGTTAAGCAGAGATTGCCTTCCTTATCTTTTACAAAGATCGGTCCATTATCTCTTATCCACACGTCATCCGTCTCTTGAACTAAGAAATCAATTTTATCCATATCCACTTTCGCTTCCATTAACTTCGATTGGACATGTACTTTTTCTTCCTCATCATATACAACAATATGCACATTTTCACCGTAATGAAGCTCCTTTGCCATCGTTACCCAAATATCATCTAGCTTAGCTTTGTAACCTTCACCTCTATGAGCTTTATCATGAGGCCATTGGAGCCATGTCCCCTCATGTTTTTCCCACTCAGCTGGCATATAAAACAAACTATTTTCCATATTTCTCATACATGTTCACCCCTTCTTCGAATGTAAGTTCAGTCTAAACTTTGACATCGTGTTAAGGTCAACAGGAATATATTCATTTACTTGTAACTACTTTATAAGGTGTCTCTTTATTTCTCTTTGTGATACACTACTTCTCCTTGTAAAACCGTCACTAAAACTTTCGCATTCGGAATCTTATCGACACTCATTTTAGTGATATCTTCATTTAGTAATACCATATCGGCTGATTTACCTACTTCAATTGAACCAGTAATATTATCAAGGCCTAATGCTTTGGCGGGCTTAATCGTATAAGCATCAATAGCTGCATATATATCAGATAAGCCTTTCTCTTCAATACTTAGCGCATTCGAAATTGTCACAAGTGGATTTAGTTCATTTACATCCCAATCACTACTAAGCGATACATTTGCTCCTGTTTTCCAAATTCGCCCTAACGGCATAATTCGTTTCATCTGTTGATCTGTAAAATACGTACTTGCCCAGCTTTGTTTAGGATCTTCCGCAAAATCATGGCCTACTTGGAAATCGGCGCTAATACCTAACTCAGCAAAACGTTTTATATCACTATCTTCTACCATCTCCACATGAGTGAGCGTATACGGCTGATTTGCCCCTTCTTTTTTCGCTGCTTCAATTGCATTTAAACTCTCTCTTACCCCGCCATCCCCAATCGTATGAATGAGTGCACCGTAACCAAGTTTATTAAGTTCCGTTAACCACCATTTCATTTTTTCTTCTGGAATATAGTTCAAGCCATACGGTGTTCCCTTAAACCACTCAAATTTATATTTTTCTAGTATTTTAGCTGTATTGTTAATGCTAATTCCATCACTATACATCTTCACTTGATTAATAAGCATTCGAGATGATAAATCATCACGCTTAATTTTTTTGAAATACTCCATTTGTTCTGCTTCATTTAAGTTCGGATATACCCACGGACGAAGTACTACTCGTGATGTTAACTTTTTCTCATCATTAACTTTATTCCAAACATCTAACCAGCCTCGTTTCCAATAGAGACGTCCATCGCCGACTGTAGTAATTCCATTCTTCGCAACCTCATCTAAACCGTCTAACAAACCTTCATAATTTTTTTCAAAGAGATTAGGCTGAGAATTCCATGCTTTTTCCATTACGATATCCCCTGCTGTATCATACAGAAGCCCGAAAGGTTCTCTTGACTCTGGATCCCGGATGATTCTTCCGCCTTGCGGATCTTTCGTCTCTTTATTTATTCCCGCTACTTCCAATGCTTTTGAGTTAACCCATACAGAATGAGAAGTTCTTTCCATAATTAATACAGGGTTATTAGGAAATAACTCATCAAGAACTTGTAATGGCGTTTGTTGTTCTGATTTTTCGCCCATATCTTTTAACAGCTCTTCCAAACTGAATCCTGTTCCGCTTATCCATTCCCCTGTCTTTACATCTTTTTTACAAGCTTTTAAATACGAGCGTTGTTCTTGCAGCGAAGCATCTGGTGAGACACTACAATTCCCTGCTGCTGGTGATTTCGCCTCAAATATATGATTATGATTGTCCACAAAACCAGGGAGAATAAAGCGTCCTTGTAAATCCACCACTTTCGTATCTTCATTTATCAATTCTTCTACATCCTTATTTGATCCGACAAAGGTGATTTTCCCATCTTTAATCTCTACAGCTTCTGCTATATCCTGCTTTTCATTAGAAGTATAGATTGTACCATTTTTAAATACTACATTCTTCGGCAACTGATTAGGTAGAACAGAGCCCCCATTCCCACCTTCTCCTACTTCAGGCGTACACGCTGAAATCCATACCATACTAAGAATCATACAAATAATCATGATTGTTCTTTTCATATTCTTTCCCCTTTTTATTATGATAAATTGCTTTCGTATATAGAATAAGGATTGACATAATGTTAATGTCAATCCTTATTCTCATTCTATTTTCGTAACTAAAAAACAAATTTGTGTGACATACTCTTCTACTAAACAATCACATTCAGGTCCCTTTATGTAGACCTCATATGGTGAATTATTTATTACATAACCATTTCTTTCAATCCATTCTTCTAACGCTATATAAGCGTAACCTATATAGTCGTAACTTCCATAATGTATAGTAGTAACGATTTGATGCTGATTTAGCTTTTTTATTTCGCACTCTTGTAATACGCCTTTATTATCCTCATCCATAATTGGAATTCTTAATTCAATATCACTATGATTTGGAATATACTCTTCATCATAAAAAACTGCGGAGGGAGAACCGACTATTCGCAAGCTATTTTTTTGTACTTTTTCATATAAGGAATAAAAATAATTATCCATATCATCTATATCTATTTGTAGTCTTTGAGTAATTACCGTCATTTCATTTCTCATTCCAATTAATATATCGTAACTTCTATGGCGAGCAATATTTAAACCATGATTCATATTTACCATTTCATTCATTTCTGAAATAACCTGCAAATTTTGTTTCACCTCATGAGACAACTCTATAATTTGCGATTGCATATGTTTAATAAATGAATCTTGATCTGATGATTGAAGAATTATTTTAATTTTCGGTAAAGGGAACTTGTACTCCCTTAGCTTTTTAATTTTCAACGCTATTTCAAGCTGCCCTTGCTCATAATATCTATATCCATTTACCGGATTCACATATGCTGGTTTCAATATTTCCTCTTTATCATAAAGCCTTAACATTCGTGTACTCATTTTACAAATCCGTGAAAATTCAGTAATTGTATACATA
>NZ_JBFPJH010000493.1:0-1959 GCF_040838255.1 Bacillus sp. C30
CACCTACTAAGATTACCTATTTATATAATTAAAAAAGCTGCCCTATTAAAGGACAGCTTCAAATATGTATTTTTACACTTCGATAGATTTACCGTCTTCAACGATATGGTAAAGTAAGTGCGCTAAATGATGAATTGGACCATTTTCTTCCTCTTCTTCATTTGTCTCACCTTGGAATTCAAGATCATTTAAGTATAGTGCTAAAAATTGATAGAACAATTTCAAATCAAATCCGTAGCAAGCACTTGGTTCTTCATGATCTCCTTCATATTGTAACATTAAGTATTGCTCGTTTCCTTCTGTATCTTCAGCATCAAAGAATACGAAGAAACCAACGTTTGTATCTAAATCAAATAGATGACGAGTACCTTTTTCTGTTGCTTTCTCGAAGTCCTCTTCACTTAATTTATGTACTGTTGTTGCCTTTGCATTATCCTCTTGATGAAAATTTACTGTAAATGATTTCAATGCTGACACCTCCTGATTGTATAACAGTAGCATAACAGATTAGACAACATAATACAAAGGGACTGCTTACAAATGTAAACAGTCCCCTGTATTCATTTCCGCATTGCACGGAATATAAAGCTTACGATGAAAATCAAAACAATGGCGCCTATTAAAGCCGGAACAATCGCATATCCGCCTATAACAGGTCCGAATTTACCAAGTAACGCTGTACCAAGCCAAGAACCGACAATACCTGCAATAATATTACCGATTACACCACCAGGTACATCCTTCCCAGTAATTAAACTTGCAAACCATCCTAATATACCACCAACGATTAAAGACCAAATCATATCATTTCCTCCTTTATAATTGACCAATAAAAATTATAATCAGAAACAATTGCTTACCATTAGTTATGTTACATTTTTCGTAAGTTATTCGTCTTATGAAAATCATTCAAATCTGCTCACCCTTTTAAGGACAATCTGGCTTCAATATTGTTCTCATAAATTCGTCTTTAAACGCTTGATAATTAAATTCAACGGCAATTTTTTGTATAGGACGATTATCAAACGTCGTTGGCTCAGCTATTTTTCTAAAATCTGCAACACTTTGACCTCTCGTTACATCATTCGTCGTACTAATCCAAACTGCTGATTTTTTATATTCAAAAATATCATCATTTATAAATGAAATGAACGGAAGTAAATCGTGAATCGGACTCCCAGCAATACCTGGATATTCTTTTTTGTAAAAGTTCTCGTAATAAAAATCGATCATTGGCTTTATGAGTTTCGCCTGCCCTGTTCCTTCTTTATCAATAATATCGACCATTTCAGGGGTAATAAGAGCACGCTGCGTTACATTTAACGGATATATTGTAGCATTCTGCGCATATTTCATAACGATATTCGCGGCAATTGGATCGCCGTAAAAATTAGCTTCTGATACAGGTGTAACGTTTCCCGGAAATAGAAAAGCACCGCCCATTATATAATAAGAACATACTCGATTCATTAAATTGGGGTACAATAAAAATAATGTTGCAAGTGTTGTTAATCGTCCCGTCGCCACTATAATAATATCTTCTGGACAAGGCTCAATTAATTTAATCAATTCACAAAAATTTTCTCTGTCACAAATTCTCATTTTCGGTGGAATAATTGGACCTAAACCGTGATCCCCATGAATTTCAGGGAAAAACAAAGGTTCTTCAGCTGTCATTGGTCTACTGGCACCTTCAATAATCTTCACTTTTGTAGCATAGTATCTTTCTAAAAAATAAACATTTTCCGTAACAATTTCTCTTGATACATTTCCATACTCTGCAACGATACCGATAATATCTAATTTGCATGTTTTATTCGCATAAATTAACGTTACTGCATCATCAATACCAAAATCTCCGAAAAAGATTATTTTTTTATTAACTTTCCTCACCCCTCTCCAGCATAATCTACTATTATTATTATGCGAAAAAGACAAGGCGGTGAAACAGAGATAATT
>NZ_JBFPJH010000561.1:0-1959 GCF_040838255.1 Bacillus sp. C30
GTAAAGTACTAAGTTTATAGTTTTCTCAAGAGGATAGTAGGGAAAGGAAGTAAAGACAACTTATGAAAAAAGTAATCGCAGGTTTAGCAGCAGCATCTGTAGTAGGTGTAGCAGTTCCTGGAATGGATTCTGCTCATGCACAAGTTTCAAATGATGCGCTAAAAGAAATTAATGGACAAACTCAAACTCAAACGACTGTAACTGAAACAAAAACGGTAGAAACAACTTCTGAATTAAAATACACAGTAACAGCTGATGTATTAAATGTACGTTCAGGTGCTGGTACAGGACATAACGTTATTTCTAAAGTGAAATCAGGTCAAGTACTTCAAGTAATTGGACAAGAAAACGGTTGGTTCAAAGTTAGTGTAAATGGTCAAACAGGTTATGTAAGTGGGGACTTCGTAACAACTGGTGGCAATAAAGGAACTACTACTACTGTTCAGCAAGGAACAGGTACTTACACAGTAAACGTTTCTTCATTAAACGTACGTACAGGCCCAAGTGCATCTCATACTGTTTTAGGTTCTGTAAATAAAGGAAAAACAGTTCAAGTTGTAGGTGAAGTTCAAGATTGGTTTAAAATTAACTTCAATGGTGGAACTGGATACGTAAGCAAAGACTTCGTAACAAAAGGTGGTTCAGCTGTATCTAACGAAACTCAGCAACCAACTACAAACAACAACAACAATACTACTACAGTTCAAACTGGTGGATCATATGTTGTTAACACAGGTGCTTTAAAAGTACGTACAGGTCCAGCTACATATAACCCTATAATTGGTGGGGTAACAAACGGTACAGTATTAAACGTTACTGGCGCTGAAAATGGTTGGTATAAAATTAACCATAATGGCCGCACTGGTTACGTAAGTGCAGACTTTGTTAAGTTTGTAAAAGGCAGAGTGAACAATGTAGTTACTGGTGGTAACCAAGGTACGAACCAAGGTACGAACCAAGTACAAAAACCAACAGCACCAACAGGTGGAGATACATCTTCAATCGCTGGATTCGCTAGATCTTTAAATGGTTCACCATACAGAACTGCTGGTACAACACCTGCTGGTTTTGACTGCAGTGGATTCATTCACTACGTATTAAATCAAACTGGTCATAAAGGCGCTCGTCAAACAGTTGCTGGATACTGGAGCTCTAAAACAAAGACTAACAGTCCACAACCAGGTGATTTAGTATACTTCCAAAATACTTATAAATCAGGTCCTTCTCACATGGGCGTTTACTTAGGTAATGGACAGTTCATCAGTGCAGAAACTGACGCAACTGGTGTACGCATTAGCTCTGTAAGCAACTCTTACTGGAGTAAGCACCTATTAGGTTACACAAAAGCATACTAAGAAAAAGTATTTTATATACTTTTCGTATAGAGAAAAGGCTTTCCAGGGAAACTTGGGAAGCCTTTTTCATAGTTGGATAAACTAACAGTATAGTAGTATTTATCCTGCTATTTGCGGGATAATAATCAGCGGGGGATGGACAAATCCCCGCTGATTAAAGTTTCACTTTATGTCAATTTTCCATGCAAAAACTTAGCATATAAATCATGAAAATAGTTTGGACGGAATAAGTTTGCTGCATGACCTGCTAATGGAATTTCTTTATATAAAACGTTCGGAAGAATGGACTTCAAATCAAAGAGACAAGATTTATAGAGATGATCATGTTCTCCCATCACCCATAATATAGGATGGGGAAGTGCTTTTAATTTAGATTTTAAGTCGAATTCTAAGCGGTGTCGTAATGACTCAGCAATAATGGACGAGTGTAATTGTAATCCGAAACGGTAATAAATATTTCGTGAAATAACAGCGAACGGATTTGCCCTTAGTATTCCACTTGGAAAAATAGTACTAGCATACTGAGAAAGCCAAGATGAATATTCATCACCACGTTTTTTCCAAAATTTCTGAAAAACATTATATAAACGGGAAGGGTTATTAT
>NZ_JBFPJH010000494.1:0-1952 GCF_040838255.1 Bacillus sp. C30
TAAGATGTCTTTATTACTTGATTGAAGGCTATTTTTGCTTTGTTCATATCTCCTAATCAACCATTTCCCAAAATTGAGATGCTACTTTGGAAATTCTTTGGTCTTTTAATTTTACTATTACAGGCTCTAACTGAAAATCAAATTGTTTCAATTCAAAAAGCGTTGTATGTTCTAAAAATGATGATGTGTAATCCATTCTTGGAATAACGGATAATCCTAGTCCTCTACTAACAAGTGCTACAACCATCCTTATATCTTTACACTCGATAATGATATTTGGCTTGACTTGATGTTCATCAAATACTTTGAAAAGGTCTTCATTGAAGGAGAGTCCTTCCATTGCTCCTAGCATAATGAATGGAAACTGGGCAATCTGTTCAATCGTCACATGCTGTGATGAAAACGATGTTGCCCAACTTGATGGAATAATCACAGCGGTTGGTTGTTTTTTTAATATTTTCATCTCATATTGTTCACTATCGCCCAATCGTAAAAGTAAGGCAACATCAATTTCTCTTTGTTCTAGTCTTTTTAATAATTCTTCTGAATTTCCAGTTACTATTTTTATTTTGACATTAGGGTACTGCGTTCTAAACGTACTAACATAGTCAATGAGCATATTCGAACATGTAGACGATACACCGATACTTACTGTTCCGCCTATACCTTGTTCAATTTCTTGAATTTGCTGCTTTACATCTTGAATTTGCATTAACATTTGATTGGCATATTGGTATAGTATTTCACCTGTTGCTGTAAGCTCCCATTTTTGACGATATCGATGAATTAAAGTTGTGCCAAGATCAGTTTCAAGCTTTTTTAATAATTGGCTAAGTGGGGGCTGCGCGATATGGAGCACTTCTGCTGCCTTAGAAAGGCTTCCTTGTTTCACAATTTCTTTAAAGTAATATAATTGCCTAAAATCCATTGTATCTCTCCGTCATATGTTTTTTGATATAATTAGTTTATCATATATATATTTTTCATATGTCGAATTTAGCGTTATATTTAATTCTATAGCTATAGTCTTTATATTGATAATATTAACTAGAAAGTGAGAGATACTATGAATCATTGGAGTAGAACCTTGAAGGGCATCATCTTATACGTGCTCGGGTTATTTTTTATGTCGATTGGCATTAGCATGTCGATTCAAGCAGGATTTGGTGTATCGCCTGTGTCATCATTAGCATATGCAAGTACGCTAACGATTGGTTTATCGGTTGGTGTGACAATGGCGCTTGCAAATGTTTTATACATTATTATTCAAGTGATATTAAGTAAACGAATGGAGTTAAATGAATTTGTGAGTCAATTCATTATTTCGTTTTTATTTGGTTTTTTCATGGATGCAACGCTCTTCCTTGTACAACTTTTCCCTGCACCTGAAACTCTCCTTGCTCGAAGTGTATATTTGATTGTTAGTTTATTTGTTATAGCGGTCGGTTTAATGGGCTATACAACAGCGAAACTCCCATTAATGCCGTATGATGCGTTAACTTATGCAATTAGTGAAAAATTTAATTTAAAATTCGGTAAAGCAAAAATTTTGAGCGATTTAATAAACATTTGTGTGGCTGGTGCAATCTGTATAGTTTTCATTCAATCATTAGGCTCAATCGGAATCGGCACACTAATTGCCGCCTATTTTATCGGCAAAATTTTAGGGTGGATGATACCGTATTATCAACCACCTCTCCAACAATGGGTATTTAAAACAGAAAAGGCTGTCTAAGTAATCATAATAAAGTACAGGAAAAATAGATGAATCAAATTCCTCAGCCGAAATCAAATAATGAATTTTACACCTTACCAAGTGCCAGTCCACATTAGGAATGGCACTTCTTTATTACTGCCTTTTCTTTGACCTTCTATCACTTTGGTTAAATGATAAAACAAACATTGTATTAAAACTAACCTGCCGTTTAGTTAAAGAAGGATCTTTAAACAAC
>NZ_JBFPJH010000495.1:0-1950 GCF_040838255.1 Bacillus sp. C30
CCAATAATTTGTAAAACAAATGATTTAAATAAGAACAATACAATACGATAAGAATAAATACCCAAAACATCAAAGATTTAAAAATTTAAGGTCGCTTTTTTTGTTTACTTGTTGGTATTTCCATAAACTCACCACTTTCATTGTATAAAAGTATGTATTTGAAAAAACTACTTCTTATTTAAAATACAAAAATGGAGTGCCTTTTCTAATAAGTAAGCATTCCATCATGTTAATATGCGTTGTTGTCTTTTGCTTTTTCTAATTTTACTCAATCAAAAGTTGTATGTTAGTTTTTTTAAAAGTCCATTTCTTCACTATCCTCTTTGTCCATTCCACCAACCACTTCTTTTATACTCAAAATCTTTCCCTCTTGAAGACGTGGCTCTTCACCTTTAAGCTCTGGTTGTTTTGGTGTGGGAACAAACCCATTAGAAAGTAAAAGATCTAATTTATTTTCAACTGTATCTAAAAGATTTAATCTCTTTTCTACACTATCTAATTTTTTCATTAATTGCTCATACCGTTGTTCGTTTTGTACTAATTCGACAACAAAGCTGGTTAATTGCCTACTATTAGACTTTTCATTAAGGATTGCATACACATCATCGGGCATATTATCAGCACCTAATGCCATTTTTCTCCTTTTAGTCATATATTAGCACGTCCTTTTGTTCTAAGCTAACTGTTCTTTCATATCATCAATTGCTTTTAATTCTAATGCAGCTAAGTTAATTGTACGTGATGTTGGAGCGAATACTTCTTTCTCGTCATTTTGAATAATGTCGTTCAAGAAGAAGTGATTGTTATTAGCAGCCGTTTCAGACATATGATCTAATAATGTAATACGGATATACGGTTCTAAAACTGGAGCTTCGCCTCCAATATAGATGAATTTCAACACAGTATTCGTACTAGATGGAATAAATATATCAAGTACTTTAGCAACTAAGATCCTAGCATATTCTTGTAGAGCCTCTACAATTTCTGTTGTAAAATCATAACTTTCTCCCGTATTTTCATTATATAGCACATATTTTTGTTCCTTGTAATTATTAACAATAAACTTTTCTAATGTTCTTAGATCTTTAAAGAATTGAATAAGTTTTTCTTTTCTAAATTGCTCTAGATATCCTAAGAACGGCTCAATATCTATAACCTGGAAAGAATCTCTATGTTTAGGTGTTGTAAGTCCTTTGCCGAGTCTTACAGCATCAGTAGATCCACCACCTATATCGGTTAACACCACTTCATAATCATTAAATTTTTCAACCTCATGGCGTTTTTCAATACTAATTACATTTGAGTTTTTATCTTTGGCTACCATTTTATATTTCAATGCATGCCTAGCTATTTCTGATTCATTTTTACATTTCGCTGAATTAACTGTAATAGATAATTCTCTTTCCATGCCTGGTGTTAAGACTTTAACTTTATGTTCACCAATAAATCTTTCTTCCATCTTCTTATGGGCAGTACTAAATTTCTCTTCACGTTTTAAAAGCCAAATTGGAAGCATCATATTCATATTTTCAATTTCAACTTCATTATCTTCTTTATCAGCGTTCAGAGCGTGATAATAAGCAATCGCTCCTAGAAAACTAACGTATGGAATATGGCTATTGATTTTATCATGCATCTTATTCACATGAGAGTTTGCTAGTTGGTTATCTTCAGCCAGTTTCCCCACTAAGAAGTATGATTCTTCACCATCAATTTCAGTTAAAATTAATAAGCTGTCTAGTAAATCCTCTGGATTTAAAATACGATCAACAAGTAAGTCTTCAGCTTTTTTCTTTGAAATTTTAACAACGTTTGTTGCAAGCTCAAAATAATAACCGTCAACCATAAAGTTATTAAAACTATTGCCGAAATCCGCTACTTTTCTTCCAATTTTCATTTTTAATTCCTCCTCAATACTTTAAGTGCGACTTAAGTACGACTATTAATTAT
>NZ_JBFPJH010000496.1:0-1946 GCF_040838255.1 Bacillus sp. C30
GTATATCTTTATTGTAATAAATAAATTTTTATGTAAAATGAACCTTTTGTGAGAAACGGGCGAATATAGTGTGAAAGATCATGAGAGGGTAACGTAATTTTGGATGAAGTAGAATTAAAAGAATGGCTGTATAAAATGGAGTCTGGAGACCAAGAAGCCTTTCGAGTTATTTATAAATTAACAAGTAAAGATATTTATAGACAGTAGTATTTTTATTAGGGAATCAAAAGCAAGATGTCAAAATTGATGAATGTACAGCTTGTTAAATAGTTCAATATTTTTGATTTTTCTCTGGCTGCATAAGTATGATGTTTGTAGGAGGGGATCATATGAGTATACACAAAAAAATCATAGCGATTTCAGGAAGTATTAGGGAAGGATCATCCAACACAAACATATTAAAAACTTTAGCAGCATTTATTCCAGAAGGTATAGATTACACTATTTATAATGGGATAGAGGAACTACCTCATTTTAATCCGGATGTAGATCGAGTTGGAGCACCGGTTGTTGTTGAAGAATTTCGAAAGACATTAAGTGAAGCACATGCACTTATTATTTGTACACCAGAGTATGCAAAAAGTATTCCAGGAGTTTTGAAGAATGCTTTAGAATGGCTTGTTTCATCAGCGGAACTTTATAAAAAGCCAGTGGCTATTATAACAGCTTCACCATCAATTGCGGGAGGGGATAAAGCCCAGGAATCTTTATTACTTACACTAGGTATGCTAGATACAATTGTCGTTCAAAATGGCTCGTTATTAATCCCATCTGTGCGAACTAAATTTAGTGATGATGCAAAAGTAACAGATGAGGATACAAAGAAAGCTCTTATCTCTTTAGTTCAAAGTGTAGTAGACGAGATAAAGAAATAGTGATTTAGTTCGTATTAAGGTGAAAATGGGACTTTTATAATAAAAAAAGATAAAGGCAATGCTACGGTTAGTTCAAATGTAGCATTGCCTTTTTATATAGTTAAATATATGTACTCAAAATCTCCCCAGGCAATCCATCAATCTCGCAAACTTTTTCAGATGTAAAACCAACGTTTAGTAAAATCTTCCGAGAGGGGGTATTGCTCGGATCGATAATTGCTTTTAGTACGCTTACATCTGTCTGCTTCGCTATTTCAATTAATTCTCTTGCGATATAACTACCATATCTTTTTCCCCAGTGCTCTGGCAAAATCATATACCCAATTTCAGCTTCTTTTACATTATCTTCATTCACTGTTACATGTCCAAGGCCGATAAATTCATTTGTTGCACTGTCATAAACTTTATAAGACCCAAACAGTTTATGCTTTTCATTGCGCCTTAACAATTTTTCATAGTCGTTTTGTGCCTCTTCTAGCGGAATAGCACGCTCTGTAATTTGTGCCATCACTCTTTCATTTGATACGAGCTGGAAATATGGACTAAAATCTGTTGCTTCAAATTTTTTGAAATGCAGTTTATGCATAGGGTTCCTCCAAACGAATTTTTATTAGTTCTTCAGAAAAGATAAACGATAGTTAAATAGTGATCTCTATTTGATTGCCTTCCGGATCACTAATTACACTTTCGTAATAGCCATCTCCAGTGAAACGTGGTCCATTTAATAAAGGAGAACCAGCTTCTTTTAACGTTTTTGTTAGTTCATTTACACGTTCTTCACTACCAACAGAGAAAGCCATGTGTGCATAGCCAGTGATATTTAGGTTAGGCTCGTTTTCTATGCCTTTCTTACGCATAATTTCAAGGCGCGCTCCAGATTCGAACGTAATAAAATAAGATTCAAAGTGTTTCGCTTCATTATGATATAAAGAGTTTGCTTTACCGTTAAAGTACTTTGTATAGAAAGTACGCATTAATTCTAAATCATTTACCCAAATTGCTATATGTTCGATTTTCATTCGTTTCACCAACCCATTCTTTATGTAAATTAAAAAATATGTACTCTGTAAT
>NZ_JBFPJH010000570.1:0-1944 GCF_040838255.1 Bacillus sp. C30
TTTTCCATTGGCCACTATCATAGAACTTACGCTTCTGTTGTTTGGTTTTGTATTCATTCATCACTTGTCCACCTTTTGTTTGTCTGAATAAAATAAATGTTCGAACTCCTTTTCTTATTTTCCTAATGTTATAGTGAGAGTATATTAGTCAAACCTTATATATCCCACAAGCTATATAAGGACCTTTCTGTTTCTTTATTTGCGCAGCTGCATTTTTTAATTACTCCAAAAGAAATTCCTCCAGCATTTTAAGCACTCAACATTTAAGATTTCTTACATAAAATTCACCTTATTAACAACATATACGTTTTCCTATTTTTGCATACGAAAAAGAACATCCCCCACCAAGGATGCTCTTCTGACAAAGGACAATGTCGTTATAATTAAATGAGGACAACTGAGTTTGCCCGTACTTTACTATATGTATCGCTTTATCTATGTGTGCAAACGAAAGAGAATTCTCCGCTTTCGAATCGAAAAAATATTTATCCTATTATCTTAAATTCTTGTCCAGTTTCATTCATGTAGAATCACACTTATTGCTAACACGCCATACAATAGGTTATGGACAAACATTATTTCAACAAAGGAGATTATTAAGATGTCGTTACAAGTAATGAAACTTGCAATATCAGCTGAAACAACAACTGGTGTTGATCCAACAGACATAAAATTTTTTCATGTGATGAGTAATCAAGCAGATGCCGGAACTACCGTTACCATACCAGCAACTGAATTTTTTCAAAGTGATGGTTCTCCTGCCACTGTGTTCCCTGATTCCACAAATTACTCATTTTATAAGGTTTATATCAATGGTATACTACAAATGTTGGATATTTTCATAATTTCTGCAGAATTTACTCCTCCTGATACTGTGGATTGGTCCCTCATTATTAATGTTCCTGCAGATGCTCCTATTTTAAAAGGAACACCAATTGTATTAGAATTTGTAGAATTTACACCTTCTTCTACAACAACTATCACATCTTAAATATAAGAGTATCTCTTAAGGATTCTTATTCAACCACCTGGTCTAGTTTCTGTCATATCAAATCCCTCCACGAAGTAGGAATCCTCTGATTCCTACTTTTCTTTTTCGTTCATTGTGTTATTTCATATCCACTCACCACTATCATAGAACTTACGCTTCTGTTGTTTCGTTTTGTATTCTTTCATCACTTGTCCACCTTTAATTTGTCCGAATAAAAGAAATATTCGAACTCTTTTTTATGTTCCTAATGTTATAGTAAGAGTAACATTCCTAAGACCCACATGGTCTACGGATACCGTTTACATAAGCACAGTTGCACATCTTTCTAGCGGGTGATGCATCTGTGCTTATTTAATTACTCCAACGTTAATTGCTTTCTCGAGTTTACTTAGTTTCATCTAACCTCACTCCTTACTTCCTTCTAAGAATGAATCGATTAGTTTATTAATTAAAGTCTTATCGGCTTCTTTCTTTTCATTTGGCGTTATATGCTCATCTAACACTTCACCTTGTTCAATGAATGCCTGTAACTTTTCTAAACCAACATACTCTTTAAGTTCACCTTCAGTTAACGCTGAAAGAATTGTACCAATAGCAATTGCTTTCTCAAGTTTAGTTAGTTCCATCTATCTTCACTCCTTTGCGTTTTCCTATTTTCGCATACAAAAAAGCACCATCACTGGCACTTTCTTTCTCTCTCTATTTTTATGCTAAACGTAGAATATGGTGTATTTCTTCTATTGTCATCTTCAAATTATCTGCAATCGTTTGTGGAGACATTCCGTTGTCATACAACTGTTTGATTATTTGAGCTTTCCCTTGTTTTAGCCCTTTTTCTATCCCTTTGTTCTCCGCATGTGCCACCGCAGCCTTTTCATCTAACAATACCTTTTCTCGCGCCTCATACTCCCGGCGAAACGCTTGATTATGACTCATATTGTCCCACTTATCAA
>NZ_JBFPJH010000497.1:0-1944 GCF_040838255.1 Bacillus sp. C30
ACTAATGTTTTATGTATATCTTGTAAAGTCATACCATCATTGTATAACGTTTTAGCTTTTCTCAAAAGTTCATCCATTGGATAACTTGTCGTTTCACTATCTAATACAGTTAAAGGGAAACCTGCCATATCAGCAGCTAGCTTCATATTTTGATAGGTCCCACTTACTTTTCCGCTAATAGCAACTGCAAAGCCTTCTTCATATTCTTCTTTGCATTTAGTAAATAATTCTACCATTTCCCCTATATTAGGTTGCGAAGTAGTAACGGTTCTTCCATCATTTAACGCTTCATAAAGACGTTTATGAACTCCTTCTTCACAATCCTTATAAGACACTCCATCAATAATAACTTCAATTGGGATAACAAAGTTATCACCATCTGTTGTAAAACTCGCAGTTGTACTATCAGTAAACCAAGCAACACGCTTCATGCTGTTCCTCCCTTATTCTGTTCCTCTTTTCTGACTTTTCTATATATTTATCTTACGAAAAGAGAATATCCCCTGTAATAGTAACAGGACTTTATTATTTTGGCTATAGTAGATGTATAATAAATGTGAATGTTTTTTGTCTATTTATCAAAAAAAAAGAAAACCACAAAATTTTCCGGCCTTCTTTTAACATTACATTACTTAAATGTTTCGTTATCTAAAATAACAACATAATCATTCGTCATTCGCCCCGCTTCTTTCGTATAACTGACAAGCCGCTGGATGTTATCACAGCAAATTTTTGCTCCCCATACGAGTAACGGTACACCAATAAAATCAATATGAAATCTTCTAGAAAACAAACCGCCTAAAGTCATTGGCAATGGAACTGTTGGTGATGTATTAGAAAAAATAATCTTATCATTGTTTTGATAATGTTTTTGCAGAATCTCTCCTAAATGCTTCATGGCAGGTACAACGACCTTTGATGCCCCGCATCCAATTGTATATACTGGATTCCCATATTCATCTTGTCCATGAAAAATAATTTTCCCCATATCTTCTGTTTTCAGTTTATTAAAGTACTCTACATTTAAAATTTCTTCTTTCGTTAACTTCCGATCCGTTGGTAATTTATTCAAATGATAAGCTGCAGCTAGCGAGGTTGTATGCGTTCCACCGAAATCTGTGTAAATGAATATCATATTATCATCCCTTGCTGTAAAAGTTCAATATTATTTAGTATTACCGTTCACAACGTTGTTAAACAAGGGACGAATGTATTTACGCTTTTTGTGTTAATTCATTATATTTTTTCCAAATATAATAGCGTCTACTAATTACGGTACCTAATGTGATACATAAAAAGACATTTGTTACAACCATTAATGTGTGGTGAGTACTGCCAGGAAACATACTTTGCTTAATCAAAACCTTTGCACCTAAAATAACAAGGAGAATAATTGTACTTAACCAATTTCCTTTTCGTAATACATGACCTGTTTCACTATCTAATCGAAATGTTAAAGCTTTTCCCCTAATAACTCCTAGACCCAATCCCATTCCGAGCATTGCAACGAATAGTAGTACGTGCAATATATTTAATTGTCCCATATGAATAATGGACTGGATTGTTACAAAGCACAGCAAAGCCGGAATGAGCCAAATACGATTAATATTCACTTTGTATTCCTTACCTTGAATTAATACAATTATAAGAATAACAAGTAGAATATCCATTTAGAGTCCTCCTATATACTTGTTTACCTTTGAAAATTATATTCGTCTCTGTTTGAAATACGATAGCTACTTTAATTTGTATAATATGGAATGTGATTTCCCATCAGCCTTAAGCATTATTTATAAAAGTAAAAAGACGTACTTTTTACTCGTACGTCTCCTACTACTTGTTCTTCATGTATAGCAACTAGTTCAATTGCGGGATTTTCATATTTTTCTTTCCCTCTAAGTACATTGTCATAATATGCTGTATCTAAAAAAGATAACACACGGC
>NZ_JBFPJH010000498.1:0-1942 GCF_040838255.1 Bacillus sp. C30
CACATATACACATTCTTTTCTTCAGTTGGGAAATATACTTTAAACTTTTCTAAACGTTTTCCGTAAATATGAATCGTGACAACGCTTTCGCATTCAGCTATTTTAAGAATATGACAATCAGCTGGTGGAATGACTTTATCTGTTTCTCCTTCTCCCAAATAAAGATTTCCTGTATGGGTTAAATAAACAAGTGAATTTTCAAGCTGCTTAGTTTGTATAAAGTTCTGCACCATTATCCTTCCTGAAAAAACGCCTTCTACTCCCCATGTACCATCATGATCATGTAAAGGTGTAGATTGTCCATCTTTCCATACAAGAGCTAATACTTCAAATCGCTTTAAAGGATCTTCATATAACAAGTGTCGTGCATATTGAGCCGAATTCGCCTTCTGTTTTTCTAGCGGAAGCCATGTTTTTTTTTCTAGAAGTTCTTCTAGTAATTTTTCAATCGCACAAACAATTTGATCTTCTAATAAATTACTATCAATTAAATCCGTTACAGCTTTAATAAATGTTTGAAACGTTTTACTTCCATTACACGTTAACATAAGCATCCTCCTCCACTCTTCTTTCACACACTTCCATACTAAATAGACCACTAAAAATTTACAATTGAGAAATAAAAAAACAAGGTACAGTAATTTTGTACCTTGCTGAACGTTTTACCTAGTTTTCAAAAGAATAGGTAAGTATTTTAATGTTTGTTCATTTTCTAATATACATTTTTCTAAATTGAACGATGGAGATAACTCTATTTTTTCAAAGGCATTTATAAAGGTAGTTAATGCAATCTCAGCTTCTAAACGTGCAAGTGGCGCCCCTAAGCAAAAATGAGGACCTTTACCAAAGGTTAAATGCTTTTCATTTCCTATTCTGTGTAAATTAAATTTAGAAGCTTGTAAGAACTTTTTCTCATCTAAATTTGCTGCACTAACCCACGCAACAATCATTTGATCCTTTTTCATAAAAGGTCCAAAGATATTCGTATCTTCAGTTATACGACGAGCTAATGTAACAGGAAAGCGATATCGTAATACTTCCTCTATCGCTTTTGAAATCAAATTCGGTTTTTCTCGTAATTCTTTATATGTTCCAGGCGCATCCACTAAAAAACAATAAAAGCTATTAATAATTAAATTAGTAGTCGTTTCATTACCGGCAGCTAATAGTCCTAATGAAAAAGTGACAATTTCTTCATCGGTTAATCTTTCGCCTTCATATTCAGCTCGTATTAAATCCGAAATAATATCGTCGGATAAATGATATCTTTTCTCTTGGACAATTGGAAGAAGGTATGTTTTAAATTCATTTAACGCAATTCCTTTTTCTACATCCAAATCGTTAAATTTTTCTTTACTATACGGCATAAATAAAATATCAGACCATTCTTTAATTTTTTTACGATCCGTTGTTGGTACTCCTAATAAATCGGATATGACGGTAACAGGTAAAGCTACAGCAAACTCTTCAACGATATTAACCTCACTATATTTTCTGATATGTTGTACAAGTTCATTTGCGATAGCCTGTATTCGAGGTTTCCATTGTTCTAAACTTCTTGGAGTAAATGCTTTAGAAACAATAGAACGTACATTGCGATGTTCTGGTGGATCAGTAGAATTTATATTTATTCTAGTTTCTAAAGGTGGGATTGCGAATTGTCTTCGTTCCCTTCTACTGGAAAATAAGCGATAATCCGATAAAACTCGATTTACATCATCGTATAAAAAAACATTCCATACATCCTGCTCTTCATCATAATAAACTGGGTGACCATCCCTCATAAATTGATACCATCCATACGGATTCCATAACTCTTCTTTTGTTTTCAGCTTTGAAATTTCATGAATTAAAATAACATTTTCAGGCGAAGCCATAGTTCTTTCCTCCCTTTTCTTTTACAATAAAAGTGATAGGTCGGCAGTTCAAAGTTGTATAAACT
>NZ_JBFPJH010000499.1:0-1938 GCF_040838255.1 Bacillus sp. C30
TATTTGATATTTTCATATAATTGATCAAGTCGTCAAAACCAAGACGTTAAAACGAATTTTGGACATAAAATAACCGACTACCTACATGTTTTAAAAAAGGAGTCGGCTATTTTGCTTATTTATTATTGATTTGCATGCTCTTTATATGTGATGAGCGAAAATTCCCAAGATTAATATGCTACTTTAGTTTCCATGCTTTTTCACTGAAATACTTCCGTTATGTGTGTTTAATTTAATTTGATTTTCTCCCTTCCCAATAACTGCATTTCCATTATATTTATTCAGGATATTCGCTTTTCCATTGTCGACAGAGACATTAAATTGAACATTAGTTGGTTCTTTTTCAGTTTCAATATTAATCTTGCCATTGTGAGTCGTAAAATTGAGATTTCGATCAAGTTCATTTGTTGTAAGAGAAAGACTTCCGTTTTTAGATTGCCCTTCTAGTTCACCTTCAACATGATCTAGCATTATTCGTCCATTATTCGATTTCACATGAATATTTTGCGCCGTTATATCTTTAAAGTCCATACTTCCATTATTTGTTTCCGCATTAATTTTTTGCGAATTGATCTCTCTTAATTCAACACGCCCATTGCTTGTATTGATATCAAAATGCGTTGTATTTTGTTGTTTTGCAGAAACGTAACCATTGTTATTGGAAATTTTTAATGAATCATATTGTTTTTCAGGCAGATAGACATTTAATGTTAATGGGACCAATACTTCAGAAATGTTGAAGTTGAACCAACTCTGTTGTTTTTCTTTGTAAGAAATGAGAAGCGTTGAATCTTTTTCATCCGTAGCTAATGTTCTTTCTATGTTAGGATTAACTTCCCCATCTAATGTTACTTTCATGTTACTTTCTGTTGTAGGATTGATGTTAACCCGCACGTTATTCGTATCGATAATGACGCTTGACACATTATTATTGTTAATGACCTTTTCTTCTGAAATTGGTACTGTGGCAATTGAACGATAAGTGAATAGACTTCCCACAATCCCAATAATGAAAATAATACCTGCAATGATTGAAAGTTTCTTTTTATTTATCATGCTTAAAACCACCTTTTACTAGTGCTATATTGAACTTTAAATAACGAACAAATCCATTCTTTGCTAGCTTCGTTAAAGATAACATAGCGATTACAATGAAATATCCAAGTCCACAAAGTGCTAAAGAAACGAAAAGGTTAAAAAGTAAGAATGTATTTGGATGCACAATGGTATCAACAATAACAAGCAGTGGTGAACACAAAAATGAGATTCCTAGAGTCCACCCCGAAAAAATCAATGCGGCTACTGCAATTGCAGGTCCAAGCACGATTACTAAATTGAAAAATCCTAATCCAATTACTGCCCAAATTGCCCGAAAAACATTCCCTGTTGTTGCACTCGCTGTTACTTTCTCAATATGATAACCTGCTAATAACTCTTTGGCGATTTGAGCTGGCGAACCTAATGAAGCTGTAATTTCTTCTTCAGTTTTTCCTTCCTCTAATCCGAAAGTAAAATGTTCTTCATAATCTTTTAAAATATCTGCACGTTCTTTTTCAGATAATCTTTTTAGAGATACGTTTAATTGTTGTAAAAATTTATCTTTCGTCATTACGTACACCTTCTTTTATTAATTGATTGACACCTTGTGAGAACTCATTCCATTCCTCCAAAAGTTGGTACAAATACGTTCTACCTTTATCCGTCAGTTTATAATACTTCCTTGAAGGCCCTTCTGAAGACTCCTGTAAATACGTTGTAAAATATTCTTCTTTAGTTAATCTACGAAGTAGAGGATAAACAGACCCTTCTGATATTTCAATTTGATTGGAAATACTTCGAACTAATTCATACCCATAACGGTCTTGCTTATCAAGTAAGACAAGAACACAAAGTTCTAAAACTCCTTTTTTAAATTGTACATTCAATATTCATTCACCC
>NZ_JBFPJH010000051.1:0-17288 GCF_040838255.1 Bacillus sp. C30
CGATAACAGCAGAGCTTTCTTTTAACCGCATTTCGACAATATTCTTCTCGAATTTAACAATTTCTTTATGTTTTGTTAAATTTACTATAACATTCTTCCTTTATATTATTAGTATCGACACCTATACAGAAAGGGGACTCCACAATGTTAGCATCTTTACAGCAACAACATATAAGAAAATTTTCACCTATCACAAACACTTCTACTTCTCGTTTAAACATACAACCTAATCCATCCAAAATTTCAATTGCTCCTTCTGTTATATCTGTAATTGGTATTCATATACAGAAAAATAAGCTTAAAATAAAAACCGGACAAAGTGCCGATTTATCAGCTTCCGTTTTGCCAATGCAGGCAAAGAATCAAGAGCTTATTTGGACAAATATGAACTCCGACGTCATCACCATCTATCCGAAAGGTGAGACAGTAACGATTACTGGAAAAAGTGCAGGAAGAGCAGTCGTAATTGTCACAACTGCTGAAGGAAAATTCCGCGACTTATGTGTCGTTCACGTGCAACCTTATATGACAAATCCAAAGTGACATAAAGAGAGTAGATATGAATCCACTCTCTTACTTTATTTCAATCCCAGGATTTTTTCTTTTTAACAACAAAATAAATTCTTCTTTATTTCTTGGAGAAATAAGTTCTGTTTCATATGATCCGTAAACAATTTCTAATCGATCGAATGATAGTGCATGAGCTGCGATTGGATTTTTTGTATTGGAAATTCGTTTTATGTCTCGGATAAATATACGTTTTTTAACGAGACCTGATGTAATTATAATTTTTTCTTCCTTAACGATATATTTTGTTGAAAACCAACTCCAACTAAACAGTATAGCCAACGGAATTGTAAAAAATAAGAGAAAATATTCTCTCCCTGCAAATATGGGAGCAAAACACGCTCCAATGACAACGAAAAAAATCGGATATAACCATACATCTTTTTTTGATGGAAATTCCACTAAACTTCCTCTCCCTTGATTTAAGTCAATGAATCTCCTCCTCTTCTCTATTACAATGAAAACAACATTAGAATAGGAGGACGTATTATGACTGAGCGAAATTTTGCCTTATTTGCAGGCACTTCTCTTCTTATCATGGCATTCACTGCATTTTTTTCTTACGGTTTTGTTCACGGAAATCTCGTTGTATCAAGTAATGCGAGCACGACACTCCATAATATTCAAACTTCAAGTTCACTTTTCAAAGCAGAAATTTTCGGATGGATTATCATTTTTATTACGGATATTATCGCCTCGTGGGCTCTTTATTTCTTTCTAGAACCTATCCATACTAGCCTCTCATTGCTAGCTACCTGTCTTCGTCTTATGTATACAGCTATACTTGGTATTGCTATATTCAATTTAACATTTGTATTACTTCTTTCAAAAAGCACAGTTGCTAATTCAGAAGCATATACAATGTTATTTCTAGAAGCTTTTGAATACATTTGGTCTGTAGGATTAATCATTTTCGGCTTACATCTTCTCACCTTAGGATACGTAACCTTTCAATCTAAAAACATACCGAAGACTATTAGTATATTACTGCTCATTGCTGCAATCGGCTATATCATCATTAACGTAATGAATACGATGTTTTCACAATATGATGCGATTATTTCCATTCTTAACGTTGTCTTTCAACTACCGATGATCACAGGTGAACTAGGATTTAGTATATGGCTATTGCTTAGAGGTGGAAAAAACTCTACTGTTTGAGTCGTTTCTTAATTCTGCTTAATGATTCTGGCGTAATACCTAGATAACTTGCCAATTGATATTGAGGAACACGATCGATTAAATGCGGTCGTTTTTGTAATAATGATTTGTAGCGCTCTTCTGGTGTCGATGTAATAAATAATGTAAGTTCTTCTTGTACTTCACCAAAATTGTATTCAATCATTTGGCGCGTCATTTCTTCTAACTGTGAATATTTCTTATACATGTCCTTTTCACTATACAGATCGCCAACTACAACTAGACAATCTTCTAGGCACGTTAACGTATGTGGGGATAATTTATCTTGTTTATGATGATTGAAATTTGCGATTGCTTGTTCTTCTGTATAAAAATTTGATGTAACTTCTTTTCCAGATTCATCTATACAATGTTGCCTCACGCATCCTTTTAATACAAAATAACATTTAGACGGAACATCTCCTTGTCTTAAGAGCACTGTTCCTTTTTTATACTCTTCAATTTGTAATTCTTCTACGATCATGCGCTGCTGCTCTTCACTTAATGTTGTAAGATTTGTCATGTATTTCATTAAAATCTCTTTCATTTGGTCTCTCCTTCCCCCTCTATATTTGTATGAGAAACGTATGATGTAACTCCACTATATATTATCTTTTTTCATGCTACATGGCGGGAATTCCCCCTATTAATCTGTTTTATTTTCTGCATGGAACAAAAAAAAGAGAAGTTACCAATAACTTCTCTTTTCGTATATTAGAATAAACTCGTTATAATTCCTGTGTATAAGCCGGTTCGTTCACCACATTTTTTGCTGTTCGCTTTTGTTGCTGTAGTAAGAAAACAGATACACCAAACAATACGAGCATGCTACCGATAATTTGCATTGCATTTAATTTTTCTCCAAGTAAGAAGAACGCTAGTATAGATGCCCCAACTGGTTCTCCTAAAATGCTCATTGAAATCGTTGTTGCATTTACGTAATTTAATAACCAATTATTAATGACGTGTGACACTGTCGGTACAATCGCAAGTAAAAGAAAAATACTCCAATCCCACTTCGTATAGCCTGTAAATGGCACTTGAAGTATAACGTTATAAATCGCTATAAATATACCAGCGAAGGCAAATACAGTGAAACTATAAATCCAATGAGATACTTTCTTTACTGTCGTTTGTCCGATAAATAAATAACCGACAACTGCTATTACACTTAAAAAGGATAATATATCCCCATAAATTGCTTGCTCACTTAGCCCTAAATCTCCCCAGCCAATACACATTACGCCTAGTATCGCAATTCCCATCGTCGCAATTGCTGAATAGGTTGTTCTTTCTTTAAATAAGAAAAAACCTCCCACTAAAGATACGATTGGTTGAAGTGCTAAAATAATCGTCGAACTAGCAACTGTCGTATGCTTTAAGGATTCAAACCATAGAAGAAAATGAAGAGCTAAAAAGAAACCAGATCCAATTAAAAATCCCCAATCTTTTATTTGAATCCTACTAAACTCTTCCCGTTTTTTCCAAACGATCGGCAGCATAATAAGTACGATAATCCATAATCGATACATACTTAAAACGGAAGATGGTGCTGAGGACATCTTTGCAAAAACAGCTGCGAATGAAATTGCTATAATGGAAATTGCTAGTGGTAGTGCGATTGATCTTTCTTGTTTCAAATCCTGTCTCCCCTCTCACCTGTAAAAAATCCCACTTCATTATATCCGTTTTCTTTCACAACTTAAATACTAATTTTTTAGATTCTTCGTACCATTATGGTAAAATAGAAATTAAGGCACCTATTAGTGATTATTTCTTTCCTTTTCACTACAAGCGTTGCTCTTACAATCATTACAGTAAATTTTTATTTAGGGGGATATACATGAATCAAACAATAGGGAGAATTGAAGAAATTTCATTTTTTAGTACATCACTTCAAGAGGAGCTTACACTTCTTGTTTATTTACCAGTAAATTACACACCTCTCCATAAGCATACGGTTGTTATTGCACAAGATGGTAGAGATTATTTTCAGCTTGGTAAAGCGCACCGTGTAATTGAGCGTCTTCGTGAAACTGAAGAAATCGACCGCACAATTATTGTCGGTATTCCATATAAAAATGTACACGATCGTAAGGAAAAATATTTCCCAAATGATGTAAAGAATGCTGCTTACATTCGTTTCCTTGCTCATGAGCTTGCTCCATATATTGATGCAAATTATCCAACGTATCAAATGGGTAAAGGACGCGTTTTAATTGGAGATTCTCTCGGCGGTACAGTTTCCTTCATGACCGCACTTATGTATCCGCATACATTCGGTAAGGTCGTTATGCAATCACCATTTGTTGATGAAACAGTCATGAACTTAGCAAAAGATTTCAAAAATCCGGGGGCGCTAGATCTTTATCACGTAATTGGGACCGAAGAAACAGCTGTCAAGCGTACAGACGGACAAGTATCTGATTTCGTAGAACCAAATCGCGAGTTAAATAAACTACTTACAGATAGAAATTTCATCACGCATTATGAAGAGTTTGAAGGGAATCACACATGGAAATATTGGCAAGCAGATTTACCAAAAGCATTTTCTCATATTCTATCAATGAAATAATAGAGAGCGGTATTCAGAATAATTTGATATAATAGATAAAGAGATTTATTCTCAAAATCTAACTAGACTTGCAAAGGGAGGAATTGGAACATGAAATTAGGAATTGTAATTTTCCCATCAAAAATGATTCAAGATAAAGCGAACGGATTACGTAAACGTTATGATCCGCATTACGCATTAGTTCCGCCACATATTACATTGAAAACACCCTTTGAGACGCAAGATGAACAATTAGAATCGATTGTGAATGAGTTACATACAATCGCAAATAAAACGAACCCTTTCACCCTTCATGTTGGGAAAGTCGGTTCATTCGCACCTGTTAATAATGTTCTTTATTTTAAAGTAGAAAAAACACCTGAACTTACTTTCTTAAATGAAGAAATGCATAATGGTTTCTTTACACAAGAGCGCGAGTACTCTTTCGTACCTCATTTAACAATCGGTCAAGACTTATCAGACGCAGAGCACGCTGATGTATTAGGTCGATTACGTATGAAAGATTTCTATTATGAGCAACCAATCGATCGTTTCCACCTTCTATACCAATTAGAAAATGGAACGTGGACTGTACATGAAACATTCCACCTCGGAAAGGAGAACAACTAATTTGCACGCACAAATCGTACAAACGGACGAACAACTAAGAGATGCATTCTCTGTACGTAAACAAGTATTTGTGAATGAGCAACGTGTTTCTGCAGAAGAAGAGTATGATGAGTTTGAAGAGATTTCAACACACGTTGTTATATATGATAATGATGTTCCAGTTGGTGCTGGTCGCTTCCGCATCGTTGATGGAATAGGAAAAATGGAGCGCATTTGCGTACTAGCTTCACATCGTAAAAAAGGCATTGGTAAAATCATTATGGATGCACTTGAAGCGTATGCGAAGGAAGAGTCTCTACCGAAATTGAAACTCCATGCTCAAACACATGCTGAATTTTTCTATAAAAAGCTAGGATACGTGACGGCTTCTGATGTGTTTATGGAAGCAAATATCCCGCACGTCGTAATGATAAAAGAATTATAAAGTGAAACTTTAATCAGTGGGGGTTTTGTTCATCCCCCACTGATTATTAGCCTTCACCAATCGGGCGTTTACGGGCACCTGAATTTTGAGGTGAGAGTTTTACTGCCCGCAAATAGCGGGGTAATTTTGTAGCAGGAGGTAGCCCCTCCTGTTTTTTACATTGCTATTTTCTTTTTCTTCCGCTAAAGTTAAATGTTGATGCTATAGTTTTGAAGGTGAATATATGACACAAGAAAAATTTTCACAAAAATCGTTAACACACGCTGGTATTCCGCAAGCGACGTATCATATTCCGAAAACATCTACCCATTTAATTATGGAAGAAGATGCAGATGCGGCGTATTTCCGCGCTTTAGAACAGCAAGGTGTTTATTTAAATGAAAAACAGTTAGAAGCAGTGCAAACGACAGAAGGACCTGTCCTTACACTAGCTGGTGCTGGAAGTGGTAAAACATCTGTTTTAACAACTCGCGTTGGTTATTTAGTTAATGTAAAACATGTCCATCCGCGAAATATTTTGCTGCTGACGTTTACACAAAAAGCAGCTGAAGAAATTCGAAGCCGTGTAGCGAATTTACCTGGTATGAATCATGCCGCAAGTAGCTATGTCGTTGCTGGTACATTCCACTCTGTCTTTTTAAAATTGCTTCGTAGTCAAGGATATAATCAGCAAATTTTAGCAAATGAAAAACATAAACAAATTATGATAAAGAAAATTTTGAAAGAATTGCGCTTAAAAGACGATTATGATGCCGAAACGATACTCGCTATGATTTCACTTGAGAAAAACAAATTGAATCGTCCGAAAGATGTAAAAGCGAAAACACCGGTTGAACAAGAGTTCAAAGAAGTATACGAACGTTTCGAAGAGGTAAAACAACGACACAATTATATCGATTTTGACGACATCTTATTAGAAATGTATTATATGTTAGAAAATAACGCTCCCCTGCTTACTCAATTACAAGAGCGTTTTCATTACATTGAAGTAGATGAGTTTCAAGATACGTCGTATGCACAATATGAAATTGTAAAATTGTTAGCCACGCCGAGAAATAATTTATTTATCGCAGGTGATGACGATCAAGCGATTTACGGCTGGCGAGGGGCAAGTCACCAAATTATTTTATCTTTTCCAAAGGAATTTGATAATACTACGATTATCGCACTTAATACGAATTATCGATCTAATCCATTTATCGTAGGACTTGGAAATGAAGTTATTAAGCTCAATCAAGAACGTTTTGATAAAGAGCTATATTCTGTTCGTAACGATGGCATACAGCCGTTTTATGCACGACCTGCGACAACTCTTGATGAAGCAAATCAAATTTTGCAACTCATTCAGGAAAAAGTAGATAGTGGTGAACGAAATTATAAAGATTTTTGTTTATTATATCGTACACATTCTGTAAGCCGTTCTTTACTTGATCAGCTTACAATTCATAAGATTCCATTTATTAAACATGGAGCGAGCCAATCGTTCTACGAACATTCTTTAATTAGGCCCGTATTAGATCACTTACGACTCGTGCTTGAACCGTTCCGCCTCGAATCACTTTCAAATATATTACCAACAATGTATATTGGCCGTGATGAGTGCATTTCATTTATTGAACGTGAACAATGGAAATATGGTGAGGGCCGTTTCCCTTCTCTTCTTCATTTTCTATTACTAAACCCAAGCTTGAAACCTTTTCAAGTTAAAAAAGTAAATGAGCGAATCGATTTTATTAAGTTTATAAAAGAACTTGAACCGAAAAAAGCATTGAAGGAAATTATTCATGGTAAAGGAAAGTATTTAGAGTACTTACAAAGTAATGATCGTTCTTCCTTTACGATGCATAAGGACATACAAGAAGAAATGTTAGAAGAATTAATGGAATCAGCAACTCGCTTTACGGATATTCCAGCTTACTTACAATTTATTAACGAGGCCATTCAAGGTCAAAAAGAAATGGAAACATTAAAAACAATGCCGCAAAAAGATGCTGTATCGCTTATGTCAATTCATAACGCGAAAGGCCTTGAGTTTCCATGCGTCTTTTTACTCGGAGCAAGCGATGGTATATTGCCGCATACTTCTTCTTTAAAAGATGCAAATGACCGTGTGACGGAGACTTCTGAAGCATTAGAAGAAGAACGACGATTACTCTATGTCGCCATTACACGCGCAAAAGAAGAACTTTACATTTCCTCCCCGCAATTTTTCAGAGGAAAGAAACTAGATATATCTCGTTTTCTATATACTACGCAAAAAGATTTACCTGAAAAGACATCCATTAAATAATGGGTGTCTTTTTTCCATATCACGATATGTACATCCCCTCTATATAAATTCCCTGTTTCTATCCTGAGAATTAACGTAATATCAACCATATCCCGTTCATATTGTAATAGTGTATGTCAGAACTCACGATAAGGAGTGAACATAATGAGCTGCAATTGTAATGAAGATCATCAACACCATGATTGTGATTTCAACTGTGTATCTAATGTCGTTCGTTTTATACATGAACTACAAGAATGTGCAACCACAACATGTGGATCTGGTTGCGAAGTTCCATTTTTAGGAGCACATAACACTGCATCAGTAGCGAATACACGTCCTTTTATTTTATACACAAAAGCTGGAACACCTTTTGAAGCATTTGCACCATCTGCAAGCCTTACTAGCTGCCAATCTCCAATTTTCCGTGTAGAGAGTATAGATGATGATGACTGTGCTGTATTGCGTGTATTAACTGTAGTTTTAGGTGATGGTACCTCTGTACCACCTGGTGACGATCCAATCTGTACATTTTTAGCTGTACCAAATGCAAGATTAGTATCAACCTCCTCTTGTATTACTGTTGATTTAAGTTGCTTCTGCGCTATTCAATGCTTACGCGATGTTTCTATATAAAACTGAATACTAATTTAAGCATGGATTGGGTGGCAGATGATTCTGCCACCCAATCCATGCTTAAAAGGTATTATTATGTATTTTTTATAAAATTGGGAACTTGTCTAGAACATAGAACCTGTCCTTTTCATTAACTAAAAGTAGAAACAGATAAAGGAGTGAAAAACATGTTCTCTTCTGATTGCGAATTTAATAACATTGATTGTGAGGCGAAACCAGCTAGTACACTACCTGCCTTCGGTTTTGCTTTCAACGCTTCTGCACCTCAGTTCGCTTCACTATTCACACCACTACTATTACCTAGCGTAAGTCCAAACCCAAATATTACTGTTCCTGTAATAAATAATACAGTAAGTGTCGGAGACGGTATTCGAATTCAAGTAGCTGGTATTTATCAAATCAGTTATACATTAACGATCAGTCTTGATAACGTTCCTACTGCACCAGAAGCTGGTCGTTTCTTCTTATCATTAGGTACACCAGCTAACATTATTCCTGGATCAGGTACAGCGGTTCGCTCTAACGTTATTGGTACTGGTGAAGTAGACGTATCCAGTGGTGTTATTCTTATTAACTTAAACCCTGGTGACTTAATTCAAATTGTACCAGTTGAACTGCTTGGAACTGTAGACATCCGTGCTGCAGCATTAACAGTTGCACAAATTAGCTAGTAAAAAGCGGTATTTCTTAATTGAAATACCGCTTTTTATTTTTACAATAAAAAACACTCACCGTAACATGAGTGTTTCATTCTTCATATTGTTTTATTGTATTCTTCTTTTTCCCACAGTTGCATCCCTTTTTTTTCACAAACCCTTGTTGCTGTAACTGTTCTTGATATGCCTGTTGCTGTTGCTGTATGTTATACCACTGCTGTAGATCATATGAATTTTGCCTTGGATTATTGCTCACAGCAAACATCTCCTCTACTGTCAATTCTGTCTATTTACTATATGAACAACTCTTTATTTCCGTTCCCGCATCCTCTTAAACTCCGCTTTTTCTAACATCATGAAGATTTATCCCGATTGGTGAAGGCTGATAATTAGCGGGGGATGCCCCACACTGATTAAATTTTCACTTTATTATTCTCCCATAAAATATCCTGTAATTGTTTCAATGATCGCCGCTGCACCTGCAATGGCTAATAATGCTAGTACAGGCTCTGCAACAATAGGAATCCATTTATATAAAACTAATAAAAAAGCACTAACCCACACACCTGTACACCAATAGCAGCTTAATAATTCTCCAATCCACTTTCTTAATCCTTTCCCTTTCACCTTTGTAAAAGTCGATACACTTCCATCAGGCTCTGTAATCTCTAACTCATCAATAAACGGTCTTCGCAAAAAAGCTGTAATTTTATCATAAACAATAAGACGAGTTAACCTAAATGCAGCTAGCGCAAAAATAAAAAATAAAAGCCAGCTTGTAAATAACATAATTCCACCTTCCCTATCCTCTTTAGCCTATTTTAAAAAAAAGGTCTTAAGATTGTGACCAAATCTCCCCCACTCCAATATCTTATTAATGTAAATACAAACAAGAAGATAAGGAGTGACATTAATGAGTTGTAACGAAAATAAACACCATAGCTCTTCTCACTGCGTAGTTGACGTCGTAAAATTCATCAATGAACTACAAGACTGCTCTAGTTCAACATGTGGTTCTGGTTGTGAAATTCCATTTTTAGGAGCACACAATACTGCAGCAGTAGCAAATACACGCCCTTTTATTTTATACACAAAAGCTGGAACGCCATTTGAAGCATTTGCACCATCTTCAAGCCTTACTAACTGCCAATCTCCAATTTTCCGTGTAGAAAGCGTAGATGACGATAGCTGTGCTGTCCTACGTGTGTTAACTGTAGTATTAGGTGATGGGTCTCCTGTACCACCTGGCGACGATCCAATTTGTACGTTTTTAGCTATACCAAATGCAAGATTAATCTCGACATCTACTTGCATTACTGTTGATTTAAGCTGCTTCTGTGCTATTCAGTGCTTACGCGACGTTTCTATAGTTAAGTAAACTAAAAAACTATTGGGGTGGTAGAAGCTTTCTACCACCTTTACATATTTAAAAGCCGGCCATATCAATCGATTTGATGTCTTCTATAGATAATCGAATATCTCTCATACTATTTGGTGGCATAATGGATACAATGCCATTACGGTAAGATATAATCGATCCTATATATGAGACGGTCGTCGTTCTTATTCTACATCTTATTTTCGGAATGTAATGAGGACGATTTAATAAAAAATGAATTTTTTCTTCATTATTCATATCCTTAAAGGATTTATTGTAAGGGACCGTTCTCACTTGCTCTTCCTCTACTTTTTCTTCCACCTCCACTTGAGGCTCCTCTCGTGGTTCTTGTTTCTCTTGTTCTACCACTTCTTCCACAGCACTACTTACAATACTTTCATTTCTATTACTTTGCTCTTTTTGATCCTCATCTTCAAAATTCGTTAAAATAATTCTTTTTATTTTCGGTGCAGCGAGTTCTAAATTTACTTGTGCAATATATAACAACGGTTTTCCAACTGTTGAACTTTTATTTTTATTCTTCACACTCGTCCCTCCCACTTCCATACGTAGCTGGATAAATCGTGTACTATTATAGTTATATTCATAACGTGGCTAGAACTTTCGTTAAAAATCGTTCTTTCTGAGAACAATTAAAAAGGACAGTCTCAACGTTTAGAGACTGTCCTTTTTAAACTTTAATTCCTATTATATTTATCCTAAAATATGATATCCTGAATCAACATGAATGTTTTCACCTGTTACTCCGCGTGCTAAATCACTGAATAAGAATACTGCTGTATCTCCAACTTCTTCTGGAGTCGTCGCACGACGAAGTGGTGCGCGCTCCTCAATTTCTTTTAAGATTGAGTTAAAGTCGCCTACACCTTTCGCAGATAACGTACGAATTGGTCCTGCAGAAATAGCGTTAACGCGAATGCCATGTTGTCCTAAATCGTTCGCTAAATATTTCACGCTAGCTTCTAATGAAGCTTTCGCAACACCCATAACGTTATAGTTTTTCACAACGCGCTCGCCGCCAAGGTATGTTAAAGTTAAAATATTTCCGCCTTCTGTCATCACTTTCTTCGCTTCTCTTGCTACAGCTGTTAAAGAGAATGCACTAATATTTTGTGCAAGTAAAAATCCATCGCGAGAAGTATCTACAAATTCGCCTTTTAAATCATCACGATTTGCAAAAGCAATACAATGTGCTACACCGTGAATTGTACCAACTTCTTGCTTAATCGTTTCAAAGCAAGCTGTCAGTTCTTCATCATTCGTTACATCACAAGGTAATACAAGTGATTCTTGTCCTTCTAATGTGTCCGCTAATTCACGAACGTTTCTTTCTAAACGCTCTCCTGCATATGTGAAGATTAATTTTGCACCTGCATTATGCAAAGAGCGAGCAATTCCCCATGCAATACTTCTTTGGTTCGCAACGCCCATAACAACAAATGTTTTCCCTTGTAATAGTTCCATGATATATCCTCCCAGAAATGCTTATACTTGTTATTAGTACCTGATACTATAATTATAGTACCATAAAACCTCTTAAAGGCAAACAAAAAAGTCACTAACATAAATTTGTTAATGACTTTTTGTTTCTATAAAAAACCTTTCTAATCCTTCTTCCCAAGTAGGCATTTGTAAAAAACCATTTAATCGTAGCATGTTATGTTGAAAGATAGAATATTTTGGTCTCGCAGCCGCCGATCCGAATTCTTCAGTTGAAACAGGTAATACATTCACTTTCATATTTGCATACGAAAATATTTTTTGGGCAAATTCAAACCAAGAACATGATCCTCTATTGGATACGTGATACGTACCGTATAAAGAAGTGTGAATGAGCTTATTAATCATCATATTTAAATCCGCCACGTACGTAGGAGAACCAACTTGATCAGCTACAACAGATATGTTTTCTCTCTCTTTTCCTAATCGTAGCATCGTTTTCACAAAATTATTTCCATACTTACTATACAACCACGATGTACGAACTATAAAATATTTATTATGTAACTCTTTTACGAACTGCTCTCCTGCAAATTTAGAAGCTCCATATATATTTATCGGTGCTGGATTATGAAATTCATGATAGCCATCCGGTTTGTCACCTGGAAATACATAATCAGTACTGACATACACTAACTTAGCCCCTACTAATTGTGAAGCAACCGCTACATTTCGAGCTCCAATCGCATTTATTAAGTAAGCAAGATCCTGTTCTTTCTCAGCACCATCTACCTTCGTATACGCTGCACAATGAACAATTGTATGTGGCTTTATTTCTTGTACCACTTGCTTAATTCGAGATATATTTGTTACATCTAATAACTTTTTATCAAATGGATATATGTCATATTCCTCAGAATTCAACTCTTCTTGTAGTTGCTTCCCTAGCTGACCGTTCGCTCCCGTTATGATAATCCGTTCTTTCATCTACATGCCCCTTACTTTTCTTTTAGTGGTTTCCACCAGTCCACATTGTTTTTATACCATTCCACCGTTTCTTTTAATCCTTGTTCGAACGTATACCTCGGTTCCCATTCAAACTCATTCTTCATTTTTTGTGCATCAATCGCATAACGACGGTCGTGACCTAAACGGTCTGTTACAAATTCAATATCTTTTTTCGTTTTTCCTAAAAGTTTTATAATTTGTTCCACAACATCTACATTTGTTTTTTCGTTATTTCCGCCGATATTATACACCTCTCCTACACATCCCTTATGCAAAACGGTGTCAATTGCACTACAATGATCCGTTACATGCAGCCAATCCCTTACATTCAATCCATCACCATATAATGGTAGTTTCTTTCCTTCAAGCGCATTCGTAACCATTAACGGAATTAATTTCTCAGGATATTGGTACGGTCCATAGTTATTAGAACAACGTGTTACAACAACTGGTAATTGATACGTTTCATAATAAGATAAGGCTATCATGTCGCTACTCGCTTTACTTGAAGAATATGGACTATTAGGAGCTAGCGGGGTTTCCTCTATAAATTTCCCGGTTTTCCCTAAAGAACCGTATACTTCATCTGTTGATACTTGCACGAGTTTAATATGTGAATATTTTTTCACTAACTCCAACAGCGTGACTGTACCTATTACATTCGTATCATAAAAAGGAATTGGGTTTTCAATACTACGATCCACATGTGATTCAGCTGCGAAATTTACAATTACTTGCACGTCACGCTCCTTAACAACATGTTCCAGCAGCTCTCCATTTTGGATTTTCCCTTTTACAAATGAGTAGTTAGGATTTTCTTGAATAGACTTTACATTATTTAAATTCCCGCTATATGTTAATGCATCGTAATTAATGATTTTATATGTTTCATATTTTTTTAACATATAGTGAATGAAATTACTTCCAATAAATCCAGCTCCACCTGTAACTAATATATTCATAAACAACTCTCCTACTTAAAAACTATCTTCATATTCCTGAAGTAATGGTAATATTCGATCCTTATCGGACAAGATAGGATTTGTTACCGGCCATGGAATTGATAATTCTTTATCTTCCCAAAGCAAACCGGAATCGTGATCAGCACTATAATACTCATCTACTTTATACATAACAATTGTATGAGGTACAATTGTACAAAAACCATGAGCAAATCCTTTCGGCACTAATAATTGCCTATGATTATCTGCGCTTAAAATATAACCTCTCCACTTTTTAAATGTAGGTGAATCTTTTCGCAAATCAACGATAACATCATATATTGCACCTTGCATAACTTGAATGAGTTTCGTTTGTGCTTTCGGATTTTTTTGAAAGTGTAGCCCTCGAATCGTCCCCGAATGCGCTGAATAAGATACGTTATCTTGCACAAATGAATGCGTAATCCCTAACGATTCTAGCATCTTCTTATTATAACTTTCAGTAAAAAAACCTCGCTCGTCTTCAAACAATCTCGGTTCTAACAATTTCGCATCGGTAAAATTTGTTTCTACAACTTTCATATTTTCACCTATTCTCCATTAAACTGTTTCCCAAAGTTTATATCCCGCGCTAACGTATTCGCTCTTTGAAGAGAAGCATGCGTTCCCGCATCAGTCCACCAGCCGCTCATTTCATTATAAGTAAGTACTCCTCGTTTTAAATACCAATTATTTATATCTGTAATTTCAAGTTCCCCTCTTGCGGAAGGTTTTAATTCTTTTATATAAGAAAAGACTTTCGAATCATACAAATAAATTCCCGTAACAGCATAAGAACTTTTCGGCTCATTCGGCTTTTCTTCAATTTCAATTATTTTTCGGCCTTTAATATGCGCTACACCAAATCGCTCGGGATCTTCTACAGATTGAAGCAGCACTTTAGCCCCTTCTTTTTGACTTGTAAACTCTTCAACATACGGGCAAATATCATCTGAAAAGATATTATCTCCTAATATAACTACCATCCGATCATTTCCTACGAAATCTTCACAAAGTCCTAGCGCCTGCGCAATCCCACCCGCCTTATCTTGCACACGATACGTAAAGGATACACCAAACTCTTGACCACTTCCTAGAAAGCTCACAACATCTCCCATATGCTCTTTACCGGTAATAATCATAATATCTGTAATTTCACATCGCTTCAGCTTATATACCGCATGATAAATCATCGGATACCGCCCAACGGGAAGTAAATGTTTATTTGTTACTTTCGTTATTGGATATAATCTCGACCCTGTCCCGCCTGCTAAAATAATCCCTTTCATCCTTCATCTCTCCCTTATGGTGGAGATAGCACATCTTTATAATGTTCCACAAAAATTTCCCGGTATTTCTCATATGTATCCGCATCAAACTCATCTCCGTTGTAATGAATACACCATAGATTTGCTTGATTAGGGATACCAATTAAATATCCAGCCTTTTGAAATTCTAAAGACTGTGACACATCATAGAAATGGAATCCTTGAAACAAATCCTCTCGCCACGGAATATCATACTGCGTTGCCATGAGTAAACCATCGATTGCTTGCATTGACATAAAAGATTGATTTCCATAAAACCCCTGATCCAAATTTAATAATTGATAATTCTGTCTTCTGTACTCAATCACTTTCCCTACTAAATTTTTCCCTTCCCACCATATCCCGTTACTCGGTAAAAACTGAGCACCAGCTACTCCAATTAAACCAAGCTTTTCATTTTCTTTAAAAAGAGAAATGAGGGTACAAAACATATCACGATTAATAAGGTAAGTATCTTGATGTATATATACTTTATATTTCGCCGGATATGAAAGTGCTCGATTGTATGCACTTGCCATACTTTTCGCATCTCGTATCGGAAAAATTTGCACTACATAGCCAGGGGGAACAACAATGTTTCTTATTTGCCTTTCACATTGCTCGAAAAGCTCTTCATTATTTACACAAACAACGACTAATATTGTATGATCTTTCATTTTGTAGCCCTCTATTCTTCCTTATTCACATCTGACATATAGTTCTCTACAAATACTTTTCTATACTTTTCATAGTTCGTCATATTTACATCGAAATGATAATGAATACACCAAGCATCACGCTGCACAGGGACACCGACTGTATACCCAGCTTTTTTAAATTCAAAAGATTGGGATACATCATAAAAATCAAACCCATCAAATAAGTCCTCTCGCCACGGAATATCATATTGTGTCGCCATCAATAAACCGTCAATACATTCCACAGGAATAAATGTTTTCGATTCATGAAATGGTTGCTCTAAACTTGCCATATAAAACAAATCGTTCATATAACCAATGACTTTCCCGACAATCCCACGCCCTTCGTTCCATACACCATTTGGAGGAACATATTGGGATCCAACCATCCCAATCATCCCAAGATGTTCATGCTCCTCAAATAATTGAATTAATCCGTATAGAAAGGCTCCATTTATAATAAAGACATCTTGGTGTAAATACACTTTATACTTCGCTGGATGTGAAATGGCTTGATTGTATCCGCTCGTCATACTTTTTGCATTTCGAATCGGCATAAATTGTATAGTATACCCAGGAGGTACTGCCAATTTCAATATATGTCGCGCACATTGTGCATACAATTTCCGATCATTTATACATGTAACAAATAATATTGTTTTTTCTGCAGCACTCATAATTGTGATTTTTCTGCTTCAATAATATATTGAAATACAACTGTCTCAGCCATGAAGCCACTTCCAAGACGATACTTTTTACAAATTCCATATAACTCTTCAATAAGTGGCTCATATATTTTATGATCAACATATACACGATCTACTTTACTAATAGAATATCCTGCTTTTAAAAACATTCTTAGCATTTCATTAAAAGTAAAGAAACGAATATGCGTTTTATCTAATAAGCCATATTCTGTATACGTCCAATTTCCAGCGAGTAAGGGAGCTAATACTGAAATGTGCGCAACGTTTGGTATGCTAGCTAAAATCACACCATTTTCTTTTATATATGGCTTTACTTTCTTTATGACAGCCCACGGATCAAATAAATGCTCTAATACATCCCCGAATATGACACAATCAAATTGTTCCTTCTCATAAGGAAGATCCATTGTTTCTATATCACCTAAAATAACATGATCTAGTTTTTCTTTCGCTTTTTCGGCAGCCTCTGGGAACGCCTCAATTCCTGATACACGTGCTCCATTTTCTTTTATAGCCGCTCCTAATGCACCGCTCGAGCAACCAATATCAAGAACTTCTTGCCATTCCTTTTTTATATGCTTAAATAAATTAGGGTTTATCGCATTATAATAATGTTCAGATTTTTCTTCGTATAAAGAACTTTTCTCCCGATTCATTTCACACACTCCTTATGCAAATTGAATTTGAAATATAAACAAAAGATATTCTACAAAGGATGCCATCTCTATTGGTTGCATTACCGATACTCTAATATATAGCCATTCTACTATCATTAGAATAGCGACAAGTCATTTCCTAAAAATAGAACAAATTACATTTTATATTGTTTATCAT
>NZ_JBFPJH010000500.1:0-1928 GCF_040838255.1 Bacillus sp. C30
CCCCTATACTCTTTATTATATGGAATGATTACAAAAATAACAATTTTCGAAATTTATAATATATCTCTTTGATCCAAAATAAAAAAGATGTCATGCAACTGACATCTTTTTTATACTAGACTATAAGATTGAATTACACTTGTATCCGTATTTATGTTCTACATATACTTGATTGCTGCCATACCATGAATGCTAATACTGTCCTTATTTGCAAAATTAAAAAGCATCTCTTTTATTTACAACTAAAGCCGGATTCCATTCGCTTTCTTTTCATCTATTTCTTAAATTCAACTTGCATCATTTTATTAAACTGTGTTAAAACATCAATCGCACCTAAAGAGTTAATACTGACAGCCAATGTATGTTTGCCTCCAATTACTCCGCCAACAAAAGTTGTAAATCCAGGAATCGACCCTCCATGACCCCAAATTGAAACACCGTTTGAAAGTTTCGTCTCATAGATCCCAAGACCATATCCATCACCAAGACCTTTTCCTTCTATAGGAACTGTAGTAAGCATTTCTTTTAGCTCGCGTTCTTTCAGTAACTTACCACCGAGTAAAGATGCAAAGAACGTATTTAAATCGTCCGCATTTGAAATCATATCTCCAGCTGCATTAGCTAAACTCGGATTATAATACGTCATGTCTTTCAATTCACTTGTTTCGTCTATTTTCATATACCCACGAGCATGATCCTTTCCTGGAATAACGGGTGAATTCCCTGGTAAAAACGTATTTGACAGATCCAAAGGTTCAATAATTCGTTTTTCAATTTCTTCTGCATAACTATTGCCACTTATTTTTTCAATAAGCATTCCCAATATTACGTATCCTGTGTTTGAATACGCCCATCCTTTACCTGGCGAAAAATCTGGGGGTAGAGAAAGTCCTATTTTCACTATTTCTTCTGCTGTATACGTTTTTCTCGAATTCATTATGTCAGCGTCTTTTGACTTTAAATATTCAGCTATACCACTCGTATGATTCAAAAGTTGACGTATCGTAATTTGATTGCCATCATACCCATTTCCTTGAATGAGACCCGGTAGCCACTTTTCAATTGGATCGTCAAGTTGCACGCGATTTTCTCCTACTAATTGAAGAACAGTCGTAGCGGTAAAAGTCTTCGTCACACTCCCAATCCGAAAACGATAATCCGATTTCATTGTTTTCTTTGTATTTAAATCCGCGACGCCAGCAGTATAACTACTAATCTTTCCATTGTTAGACGTCTTCGCTAATATTCCTGGGGTTCCAAGCTGTACTGTTTCCTGCATTACTTGTTTCCAACCATTCCGATTCTTTTGATCATGTGATTGTGACGGACTAGATAAATTTTGAACAGACTCTGCTTTCACAGTAAAACCTGGTGTGAATAGAGTAGTACCCGCTAATAAAACTGCCAAACTTGCTAACTTAATTGAATTACATTTTTTCATAAGACTCCCTCTCCTCTATTAATATAGGATTAATTCAAGTTATACTTTAATCCTATATGATAAAACTCTCTTTTTTCTTATCCATTCCTTACGAAATACTTACGTTCAAATTTTGATACGATAAACTGAGAAAGAGCTATGCATGAAAATAAAAAGGGCATATAAAATAAGGACAGCCACTTAACTGCCCTTATTTTCATTTCACCTCGTCTTTATTATTTTTAAGATGATTCATTAATTGTGTTCGTTTCAAAGGTACATATATGTTTGTTCCAGTAACATATCTTTTTCCCAATCGAATTATCTTATAAATTTAAGGAGTTCATATTAAGATTAACAATAAAAAAGAACGTGTTTTCAATTTATCAGAACACGTTCTCTTACATACTTAAAACCCTATATCAACTTTTTATTTCATTCACTTTTACCATCCTGCACTAGCGTTCATGCCATTTCCAATAATAGTAAGAAATAGTGGCCACAATAC
>NZ_JBFPJH010000501.1:0-1916 GCF_040838255.1 Bacillus sp. C30
AGTGGTGTACCCTGTGGTATACACTTTTCTTCCTTTAGTTCACGTATCGCAACAGGATAGACTTTATCACCATCAGCAGTTATCGAGCGTTTTTTATTTTTCAATAGCTAACTTTCTGAAAGTTTGTTGAAATTTAGTTACTGATATGTGTAACAACTGGCCTGTGCTTCTGTACAGGCTTTTTTGATGCTAGTTTTTAGCCAACAGATTCATCGTTCTCACCCTTTCTTGATGATTCGCGCATCGGAATATCCAGGAACCCATTTACTAGGTGAGGGACACCATTAGATTACTGAATATTACAACAAATTAAGGCTTGTCCTATTTAGCTAGATGAAATCTTAATATCTGAATTTGTCTTTGGAATAGATAAATTCATCCATTTCTTCATAAGAATGACATGGTATAGTTGTAATTGAAGCAAAATCCCTATTAAATTTCTTGTTTATTTTTTTCGTTAG
Organism: Bacillus sp. C30; assembly: GCF_040838255.1. Lineage (NCBI taxonomy): Bacteria > Bacillati > Bacillota > Bacilli > Caryophanales > Bacillaceae > Bacillus > Bacillus sp. C30. The sequence goes on from NZ_JBFPJH010000501.1 coordinate 462, forward strand.
TCCCTTTTACCAAAGTCCTAGTTCTAATCTAGGGCTTTGTGTCATTTAGCTATAGTGATTCTTAACAACCTCCACACATTATGATTTGTCTGTTTTCAGGACAAATCTATTCATGTTTTTATAAGGATGACATGGTATAGTTAAAACTGCTGGTAAAACTCTAGCAATTTTTTGTATTGGCACTTACTTACTTGCTAAGCCCTAGTCTAGGGCTTAGTCCCATTTAGCGAGAGTTATATACTTGTATGTTTCCTCAACCTTATCTGTGCTGTTATCTATCCCTCTAGCTCTTAAATCCTTTATGATCCACGATAGTTTCTTTCGTTCGGATTCATCATGCTGCTGTTGACTTGTCATCCCGTGACCATCCTGTCTTTTTGTCCCAGACATCTATTCGATGCACTAAATATACCGCTAAATAAATTACTGCTGATACAATTGTCAGTGATAATGTACTTTCTTCCATTGTTCATTCCTCCTTATGTTCCTAAAGGATATTTAAAGCGTCTTCAATCAATCCTTCTAAATATGACCTGGTCAAGAAAAAACTGGAATATGAAATATATTATGCAATTGATTTTGAATACTGATACGGAGGCATTTCATTTAATGATGAGTACGGTGTTGCAAAGTTTAAAAATCACTCGAATCTATGAATGAAACATACAATTTTTCATATATTACCGATCGTTTATTCTGAATGAGTGCATGTTAATTCATATTTTTACGAAATTAACATTTTGCAACAGAACCTGAGGATCAATGTTTAGAAAGTAGCTAGTAATTGTGGAAGTTCATTGTACGTTGAAAAGGCGGAGTCTTTGTTTATATAAAGCATTAATCGTTTCGATTCCTTTGATGGTACGAGAAGCATGACGAAGAGTTTGAAATCCAGCTGATTTCACAAATCAGCGTTTGACATGTCGATGATCCTGTTCAATGAAATTATTACGATGTTTAATCCTACAGTGTTTCGTATGCGTATAATATTCGTCTTTTTGTAATTTTTTAAATGCACAAAGCAAAGCAGGTGCCTTGTCTGTCGTAAGAACCGATGGTTCTCCGAACTGTTTAACCAATCTTTTCATGAAGGAATAAGCTGCTTGATGATTACGTGTTTTTCGAAGTTGAAAGTCTAGTGTATGTCCTTCACTATCAATGGCGCGATATAAATAACACCATTCTCCTTTGACTTTGATATACGTCTCATCCAAATGCCAAGCATGGTGTGCTGATTTGTTTTTCTTCTTCCAAATTTGATAGATCAGATTTCCATATTCATGCATCCAACGCATGATAGTTGTAGGATGAACTGATACACCACGTTCTTTCAAGATTTCAGAAACATCACGATAACTTAAAGAAAAACGACAGTAATAGCCAACGGCTACTAAAATAATGTCTTTCTTGAACTGTTTCCCTTTAAAATATCTCATTTTGGATGCTCCTCACTCT
>NZ_JBFPJH010000502.1:0-1901 GCF_040838255.1 Bacillus sp. C30
GTATTTTTTAATAAAATTTCACTACATCTTCAGTAGGTAAGAATGTTCTTTCCCCTGGTTGTTCATTTGGCTCACCAAATGGCATTTGTCCTACTAAGCTCCACTCTGCTGGAATGTTCCAAGTTGCTTTCACTTCAGCATCTACGATTGGATTGTAATGTTGTAATGACGCTCCAATTCCTTCAGCCGATAATAGCATCCATACAGTATGTTGTAGCATTGCATTTCCTTGATGAGACCAGAATGGGAACTGATCTTTATACAATGGTGCATTTTCTTGCATTTTTTCTACTGTTGCTTGATCTTCAAAGAATAGAACTGTTCCTACACCTGCATGGAAGCCTTTTAGTCTTTCTACTGTTGCTTCAAAATTTTCTGCTGGCACGCGTGATCTAAGCGTTTCTTTTACGATATCCCAAAACTTTTCATGCTCTCCATCCATTATACAACCATACGGCCACTTTGCATATTGAAAGAAGTTGGTGCGTGTAAAGCTGTTTTTAAAACTTCTTCAATTCTTTCTTTTGTAATTGTAGCGTTTTTTGTTACTTTACGAATTGAACGACGGTTCACGATTGCTTCTTTTAAATTTGTTGTAGTTGCTGACATTTTAATTCCTCCAAATATATGTTTTATTATTTTTATTTAAACAAATCAACTTGAGTCTTTCATGCAAGACGAATTAGCAATATCCATCCGTCTTACATTGCATACCTTCAAATGAATTTGTTTTATCCTTTTCGATTTCTTTATCAATTACTCTTTCTAGCGTTTCTTTACTAGCAAGTCCTTGAATGACTTCATCTCCAATCATGACAGTTGGAACAGCCATAATATTTGCTTCATCATATGCATGCTGAATTGCTTCTTGATGTTTTTCTTTATATTTACGATTTACTAAAGCATCTTTAAATTCAGCTTCAGGAAGCCCTACTTCTACCGCTAATTTCGTTAATACATCAATATCTTCAATGTTTTGCTCTTCTTGGAAAAACGCAGTAAATACTCGGTGATGATACTCATTTCCAAGTCCACGCTCTTTCGCGAATTGGCACCCTTCAAAAGCTAAATGTGTATATGGATGCGGAGAAACGCGTGGCAGACGCATTTCAACCCCTAATTTTTTTGCAGTAGGAAGAATGAAAGAATCCCATGAACCTAACTTATCTGGCTCGTTCCAAGGATCTATTTTAGAATATGGACTTGGACGCAATTCAAATGGCATCCATTCGATTTCTACATCTTTCTCTTTCGCTACTTCATCTAATGGGCCTTTTGCTAAAAAGCAAAACGGGCATATAAAATCTGAGTATACTTTCATTTTTACAGTCATATCTTTTACACCTTACCTTCTTTTTATTTTTAGATGTAACCAAAACAGTTACAATTTTAAGAAAAAAATATGCATTCTCTTTTAGAGACTTGCAATTATCATATTATGCTTTCATTTTTTGTTGTAAAGATTCAAATAACTGCCCCATCGTAATATTTCTCAACACTTCTTCCATCGCAGATTGCGCCTGAACTAAAATAACCTCTAAAACAGCTTGAATATTCGCCCCAATTGGACAGTCTGGATTCGGTTTTTCATGAATGTGAAATAGTTTGTCTTCTTCCACTACATTCACTGCATGATACACATCTAATAATGTGATTTCATGTAAATCCTTTAATAATCCCGCGCCACCTGGTCCGCGATTTACGTAAACAAATCCAGATTGTTTCAAGTAAGACATTATTTTACGAATGACTACCGGATTTGTATTTACACTCTCGGCCATATAGTCTGAAGTGCAAACTGAAGATGGATTGTTTTTCAAAATAGATAAAATATGAACAGCTATAGAAAAGCGGCTACTAATTTTCATCGTGATCACCACCTCGGTGTAATCATTATAGTT
>NZ_JBFPJH010000503.1:0-1898 GCF_040838255.1 Bacillus sp. C30
TTTATAGGTAGTGCAATCTTATAAAAAAGTAATTGGATACCTGTAAAAAAGCAGAATGTGTGAAAGCTAATAATCAATTGATATGCAGATTGATTATTAGCTTTCATTTTATAATTCGTTTTGAACGTATTCAGAAAACTCTCGTATTGTTTTTTCATTTCGGCGATAGTATGTCCATTTTCCAATTCGGTCAGAGTCTAGTAGTCCTGCTTTTTTCATAGTTAATAAATAACTAGAAATAACCGATTGGGCTAAGCCAGTTTTAAGCTGGATATCTCCTACACATACTCCAACTTGAAAGCTAAGGCCTTGCTCTAGATAAGGTTTTTCATCGAAATGGTTTTCTGGATTTTTCAACCATGATAAAATTTGACATCTTGTTTCATTTGACAATGCTTTATAAATTAATAAAGGTTCCATAAGGATATTATATCTACTTTTATAGATTTGTAAATGGGTTTTGGTGATTTTAAGGGGAGAAGGTATATGTAGATTCTTTTAAATATGAATGAGATGCTCTAGTAATAGGGCTTTTTTCTGGATGTGAATTTATAAAAAGTTGCACCGTCATATTGCTTTAGAATATGATTGGTTAAAGAGTAGGTGATGAGTACATGCAGGAAACAAAACAATTCCCGCTTATATCTGGAAATCTCTCATTAGATTTAGTGAATACAGAGTTAGTTAGGCGTGGACAACGTTATGATTTATTAATAACAGATGAAGATGTATTAGAATGGCTACATGTAATAAAGGCTAATCTTCCTTTTTGGAATGAAAAAACACTTATAGGAATTCAAGAGCGAGTGAATCAAGTTACATCTAGCATATTAGAGGTAAGAGAAGTACTGAGAAAACAGTTTGAGGCAATTGCTGATCTGCACGAAATTTCTAATGATTTTATTGCGTATTTAGAAAAACAAATTGAGAAGGCACCATTTACATATAAAGTCATTGAACAGCGTCTAGTACCTATCCCAGTTGGAGAAATTGAGGATGTACTTGTATCGTTAATTGCATTTGATGCTTTAACGTTAATAGCAGAAAATAAGCTTATTTCTCTTAAAAGGTGTTCAAACCCCGACTGTGTTTTATTATTTATAGATAAAAGTGGAAAACGAAAATGGTGTTCTATGAAAATATGTGGGAACCGGAAAAAAGCAGCAAAATTTCAGGTTCGAAAATCTGAAGAGGTTTAGGAATCAGCTTATAGCAGTTGATTCTTTTTTTTGTATCTTTTAACTAACCTCTAAAATTAATATTTACAGGTTAGTTAATTCGGGTTATAATTATTGGTAAATAAAGTGAAACTTTAGTCAGTGGGATGTCCATCCCTGCGAATAGCGCGATAAAGGAGGAAAACGATGGATAATATAACAGCAGCTAAGCAGAAAGAGGCTCAACCAATAAGTGTACGATATTTTGCAAAAATGAAAGGGAAAGGGAGAAGTCCATTACAAGTAAATATAAAGGATTCTTTAACGGGACTACTGGGGGGATTTTTAACAATTCTCACCTTAACATATTTAACGAGTATAACTTCTACAGAATTACTAATGGCTCCATTTGGAGCGAGTTGTGTATTAGCTTTTGGAGTTTGGAATGCACCGCTATCTCAGCCGCGTAATATTATTGGAGGACATTTGATTTCAACTTTCATTGGTCTATCAATATATCATTTGTTTGGGAATGAATATTGGACAATTGCTTTAGCAGTCGGGGTGTCGATTGCTATTATGATGTTAACAAGAACAACGCATCCTCCGGCAGGGGCTGATCCAATTGTCGTTATTTTAGGAGCAAATAGTTGGAGTTATTTAGTAACGCCGGTTTTAGTTGGTTCCGTTGTTATTGTAGTTATTACTTTATTTATTAATAATATGAGTAGTAAAAGGAAC
>NZ_JBFPJH010000504.1:0-1887 GCF_040838255.1 Bacillus sp. C30
GAAATAATGGATTACGAAGAAAATGATATTAAATATAAACTATTAATCAAGCCGACAAAAGACGCAGAGGGTAAGATAAACTATATATTTGCTATGACATCATTGCAACCAGTTGATGAAGCGGTACAAATGATAAAGGATTATTATGTATATTTAATTATCTTTGTATTGATTTTAATTGTTTTAATATCGTTCTATTACTCAAAAAAAATCGCCAAGCCATTATTACAAATAAATGATACTACAAAAAAAATCGCGGGTTTAGATTTCTCTGAGACGATACCTATTACTACAAAGGATGAAATAGGTGATTTATCACAAAATATTAATACACTTTCTAAAGCTTTGCATTCGTATATTCATCAATTGCAGCAAGATATAGAAAAAGAAAAGCAATTAGAAAATACACGCAAAGAATTTATCGCTGGTGTTTCACATGAGTTAAAAACGCCTTTAAGTATTATGAAGAGCTGTATTTCAATTTTGGAGGATGGGGTTGCTAGTAATAAAAAGGAGTATTACTTTAAAGCAATGTCAAAAGAAGTAGATAAAATGGATATGCTCATTATTGATATGCTCGAGTTAGCAAAATTCGAGTCTGGTACGTATAAAATGGAAATGGATGTTTTCCATATTGATGAGATGATTGATTATATATGTGAGCAATTAGCTTCGGATATAACAGCTAAGCAATTACATGTGCATAAACAACTTTCTAAAATTGAGGTAGTTGCAAATCCACATCGAATAGAGCAGGTGGTGACTAACTTTATTACGAATGCGATTCGTTACACACCAGAACAGGAGAATATTATTATTTCTACAATAGAAGAGAATGAACGTGTAAAAGTATGTGTAGAAAATAAAGGAGCACATATTGAACTAGAACATTTAGAGAAAATATGGGATCGTTTTTATCGAGGAGATACGTCTCGTCAACGCTCCAAAGGTGGAACAGGATTGGGCCTTGCTATTTCAAAAAATATATTAGAGCTGCATGGTGCGGAATATGGTGTTTCGAATACAGAAGATGGAGTGTTATTTTTCTTCTACTTAAATCAAAACGTGTAGAATTTTCATTCTACACGTTTTTATCATTTTTAAACAAAATCGACATTATCTGCATTTTATCTTTATCAGCATTCATTAATATCTTCATTAGAAAGGGAATGAAAAGCTGATAAGGAGATTGTTAAAATAAAAAAAAGAGTGACATTGCTTTTATTTATAATATTAATAATGGGCACAGGAGTTAGTTTCATACATGCTAAGGGGCATAAAAATATATCACAAGAGGATTTACGATTAAGAGGAAAAACAATTGTAATTGATCCAGGGCATGGTGGAGGAGATAGAGGGACGAAAGGAAAGAAATTTGGAACGATTGAAAAAGAGCTTAATTTAAAAGTAGCACAAAATATAAAGAAAGAATTAGAAGAAAGAACGGATGCAAAAGTTATATTGACGCGTGAAAAAGATGCGAGTTTACTTTCAGAAACAAAACAAAAGGAAGAATTGCAAGCGCGTGTCAAAGTAGTGAAAGAACATGCGGCGGATCTTTATATTAGCATTCATCATGATGCTTTTGAGGATACAAATGTAAAAGGAATAACAACTCATTATGGATCTAATAAAAGGAAAGATAAAAAATTAGCTAAGATCGTACAAGAAGCTATTTTTGATCAAAATATAGACAGCCGAGATCGAGGTGTTCATGGCAGTGATTTTCTTGTCTTACGAGAAAATTCTTCTCCGGCTATCCTAATAGAATTAGGGTTTACATCTAATGCGAGTGATGAAAAAAGAATGAATTCAGAAGAATTCCAAGCAAAATCGCAAAAAGGAATTGTGGATGGCATTATTAATTATTTTACGATGTAATAAAAT
>NZ_JBFPJH010000562.1:0-1882 GCF_040838255.1 Bacillus sp. C30
TAAATAGGATGAGGAAATTAAAAACTGAAAATTAAATCTTTTATTTTTTTTGTAATTAATATAAAATTCTATATATAGCATATAAATAAATTTAACGTGTTATCCGAAAGAAGTCTCCTTCCTCAAGCGTGTGAAGGACGATAGCAAAGCGGTAGGTGGGAGATGAATTGCGGTTTGGTGTAGCCAAAAAATTGGTTTTCCTATTTATCCCGCATTAACGGGCAGTAAGACTCCCACCTCAAAATTCGGCGAATGCGAGGAATTTAGGTGGGACAACTGCCCATAAAAGCCCGATTGGTGAAGGCTAATAATCAATGGGGATGGAACCCCCACTGATTAAAGTTTCCCTTTATTTCGGCTCTGATATAATCAGTTTTATAAGAGGCGAAATTTGGTATAACAATGAAAGTAAATAATAATCGTGTAGTGTTCAGGTTGTGTGATCACCGTCATGGCTTATGGAAAATGAAGGCGAAAGGTGAGATAAACTGATATGACAAAGCATAATAAGGCGTACAAATTTCGTCTGTATCCAACAGAAGAACAAGCAAATCTGATATGTAAAACGTTCGGATGTGTACGCTTTGTGTATAATAAAATGCTGGCTGAACGGAAAGAAGTATACGAAACGTACAAAGAGAACAAGGAAGAACTAAAGAAACAAAAATTCCCTACTCCTGCGAAATATAAAGCAGAGTATGAATGGTTGAAAGAAGTTGATTCGTTAGCACTGGCCAACGCTCAACTAAACTTGCAAACTGCTTATAAGAATTTTTTTAGTGGTCAAAGTGATTTTCCTACATTCAAAAGTAGAAAGAGTAGAAAATCCTATACAACGAATCGAGTAAACGGAAATATTATGTTGTTTCATGGTTATATTAAATTACCGAAACTGAAATTAGTGCGACTGAAGCAACATAGAGAGATACCGCAAAACCATATCATTAAATCATGCACGATTTCGATGACACCAACCGGTAAGTATTATGTGTCTGTTTTGACTGAATATGAAAAGGAAATTGTTCAAAAAGAAGTAGAAAGTGTAGTTGGATTAGACTTCGCAATGGCTGAATTGTATGTGAGTAGCGAAGATGAGAAAGCCAATTATCCTCGCTTTTATCGTCAGATGCTAGGCAGATTAGCAAAGGCACAACGTGTATTAGCAAGACGTGTGAAAGATTCAGAGCGTTGGAATAAACAACGGATCCGTGTAGCGGAGTTGTATGAAAAGGTCGCTAATCAGCGTAAGAATTTCCTTCATCATAAGTCTAAAGAATTGGCTACGAATTTTGACGTTGTAGCAATAGAAGACTTACATATGAAAGGAATGTCGCGTGCCCTTCGCTTTGGTAAAAGTGCCCTTGATAACGGTTGGGGGATGTTCACGACATTTTTAGCATATAAGCTACAAGAACAAGGAAAACAGCTTGTAAAAATAGATAAATGGTTTCCTTCTACAAAGATGTGTAGTAATTGCGGAAACAAAAAAGAAATGTCATTATCTGAACGGACGTATGAGTGTTCATGTGGACTAACAATAAATCGTGACTATAACGCAGCTATCAATATCAAAAAGGAAGCCATACGATTATTAGCGTTGATATAAGTCGTAAGAAATAACCTTTGGAACAAGGGAGTTAGCTCGGCTGTCCTAAGACAAATTCGTTAGCTATCAAAAGTAACGATGAACCGAGAAGCCCCCACTTCAAGTAAGCTCGTAAGAGATACTAAGTGGTGGGTAGTTCACTACATAATGGTTCATGCACAGAAATGTTAATAGAATGAAGCGAGGGAGCAAAATGAGACAGAAAAAGGAGAAACAGAAACAGTCGAAAAAGAAAAAGACTCATATTCCATTTCGGTTAAATGTACTATTTTTTAT
>NZ_JBFPJH010000505.1:0-1878 GCF_040838255.1 Bacillus sp. C30
GTTTTGGAATAATGGTAAAAAGTCTTTTAAACTTTTTAATAGATACATAGGAGTTTGTTTCCAAAGGTCTTCAAAGTTATCCATGATACTTTCATCAAAATAATCTGGAATACCCGAACTATGCGTTAAAAGTTGATGTACTGTAATATCTTCATTAAAGTTTGGGAATTTAATATGTAGACAATCTTTTAACTTTGTATGAAAAGTAATTACACCTCTTTCAACAAGTTGACAGATACTGATAGCAGTAAATAATTTGCATCCTGAGGCAATTCCAAATCTTGTTTGTAGTGTATTGTTTATACATTCACTTCGGTTAGCATATCCAAATGAATTTTCATAAATAATATCATCATCTTTTTTTATTAAGACTACCCCAGAAAAATCTATATTCCGATGTATTTCTTTTACAATTTTCTCTATTTGATCTTTTGTTTTTATCATAATAACCACCCTTATTTATTGGTATTGTTCTTTCCTCTTGTTATTTTTCCATATATAGGGGAAAGAAACCTCCTATTCAACCCCCTAATTTTCAAATAAAAACCAAGGGAACTATTTCGAATTTATTGATTCAGCGGAATATACCTTAGACCGCGATGGTAATAAAGTAAACACGCACAATATGATAGTAATAAGTAGCATTACCAATACTCCTACAATGACTACAAGTTGTATAGAAGTGAATTGAGTTGCAACGCCGAACAGAATCGTTATAAAAATTGTAAAAACAGCTATAACGAGCCCGTATATACTCCCGATTCGTCCCATCATATGAACCGGAACGTTATTTTGATAAAATGTGTAAAATCCCGTATTTGCATATGCCATAGAGAAAGATAAAACAAAGAATCCGATAGCAGCTATTAAAAACTCACTTGAAAAAGCATAAATCAAATATCCGATTGCAATGAATAATGATCCTATCCCAATTAGAAATGAAGGTGCTAATTTTTTTGATAAAATTGTATTTGTTATGGCTCCTAAAATAAAACCCGCTCCAGCGATACTAACTAGGAAGCCATACTCACTATCTGTTAACAATAAAACTTCTTTCGCAAATGATAGTTCAAGTGAATCTATAGCGGTAGCTAAAACCATCATTCCTTGGAATAGGAAATAAACACATCCTATATACACAGATTTTTTGCTGAAATTTAAAACTATGTTCCAATCTTTTTTTAGTACAGTTAGAGATAACTTATCACTTGATGTATTAGAATTGTATTTTTTATCAAGATCAGGTAAAAGTAATGTAATTAACCCTGATAACAGAAATGCTATAGCATTCATATATATAGCAAACTCTGGTGTACCAGTTATTAATAATATCCCCGCTACTGCTGGACCAATTAAAAATGCACCAGATCCTATTAAACTACGTAGTGAGTTGAAACGTTGTCTTTGCTCTACTGGAATTAATTTCGTCATATATGTCATAGCAGTTGGTTCATAAATCGCACTGGCCATGCTTATAAAAAATACTAAGAGATAGACAATCCAAAGGGATGGAACCAAGGGTAAAATAGCGATAAATACTGCTCGATATATATCGAGGTGAATCATTAACTTTCGTTTATTTAAACGATCTATCATACTTCCTGACCAAGCGTTTGTAAATAAAGTGGCTAATGGTTTTATCACATATAAAGTAGCGACAGCTAAGGCTGAGCCACCCATATTATAGACAAGTACATTCAGTGCGATTAAATAAATCCATGCACCTAAATTCGCAATACCAACTCCGGACAATAGTAATAAAGGATATTTCCAATCTTCAAGTAATTTTTTCACTTTAGGCACCCGCTTTCTAAATTGTTTTAAAACAATAAAAAAATCCCACCCCCAAGACTTTTAGTCTTAGGGACGAGATTTATC
>NZ_JBFPJH010000052.1:0-16923 GCF_040838255.1 Bacillus sp. C30
TTTTTCATAACGGTTTGTCTCCTTTTTGGAAACAAAAAAGCAACGTCACCTATTTATTGGGTAAACGTTGCTTAATAAACCCTATATGAGGTAAAATAACTCATGAGAGGATAGCAAGTGTTTACCTGGTCAGCTCAGGTGGACGGTTAATAAAGTGTGTCACCACTTTATTAACACGCTGTGCTCTTTTGTTTTTGTGGTCACTTTTTGGTAACGAATGAATAAAATCATTAAATTATTCATGATTCCCAATAGTGTATAAACCGTTGATATATAAGCGTTTATTATTATTTTTAAAACATTAAATGGTATGCTTCGTATATGATATTCATATGAATCAAGGAAATGTAGAGAAATGGCAAGGTGATGATGGCAAATGGCAAGACGGTGGGATATTGATTCACTTTGAGAAGAAGGAAGAGTGGATTGGTATTTTTCTTGCCTTTCAGTCACAGTCATGGTGTACCGATGAAGAAGGGCACGCTCGTGTTCCGGTTGAGCATTGTGATTATAAGAGAAATAATTGATGAGAAGAGGGCGTTCACAATGAACGCCCTCTTCTTATTTTATAAAACCCAAAACTAACAAGTGTAGAAATACAAGAGAAAAGTAGCGCCACACTAGAAAATGCAATGAGATACATATTATATTTCATAACTTTGCCGATTAGTTGGTTACTATCGTACTGAAACAGTCCCGCTATTATATTGAATAAAAATAATACGATAAACATGACGATGACGCCGTCTATTGATCCTTTAATGTCTGGTTTACTTAAAGCGATATGTGCGGAAATACAAATAGCGATAAATAAAAATAACCAAAAAGAAGGGGTCAATAAATTGTTCATTGTAAACAAGCTTTTTAATAAAAAGAATGTTGATAAAAACATGTTTTGGATCATGTCTAAGTTAATAGAAGTCGATGCGATTGTTGTTTCGAGAGTTGTATTAAATAAAGAATATGACTCTGGTACGAAATAGCGCATTAAAAGTATTAAGGCAGTAATACCAGAAATAATAGGACCGATGCCGATAAAGAAATTACCGATTCGTTGGTATATACTTTTTGGATTGTATTGATGTTGTACGTAACCTAAAGCTCCCTGACTTGTATCTGTTGGGAAAAACTGCGTTGCTACAATTTTATGACGAAATAATAGACACATAATTGCATGTCCAAGCTCATGAACGGGAACACCAATCCACGCGGTTAAAAGAAAACCTTTCCTACCAAAAGCTCTCGACCAATACGTTCGTGTGAGAGATTCTAAATAACCTAATATAAATCCAATTACAATGATGACACCAATTAAAGAAAATAATTGGATCACACTTGTAAGGAGTGTTTGAAAAATCGGGTTTACAAATTCCACTGTCTTCATCCAATCTGTTTAAAGTTTCACTTTATTTGCTCTGTTTCATAATACCATTATTTTTCTATAATACTAGCACACATAGTTTCGTTTAAAAGAAGGATTTCATATTCTTTTTCTTGTAGTCATGTTTTATGTACAAAGTCATATATTGAATTTGTAACACCCTATAAGGTATATGCTTAAGGAGGGATCAGAGAATGAAATGTCCGGCATGTAATACTGAAAATGCAGCGGAAGCAAGGTTTTGCGGGAATTGTGGACATTCGTTAACGGAAGAAGTGGTAGCGAGTGGTGGGCAGGAAGAAGGGCAGCTATCGCGCCCGGCACGAGTAAAGGAAACTCGTCCGAATGAAACGGTAGAGCAAGTGAAACAATTTGCAAGTGGCTATTTTCAGTTCTTTAAAAATGCTTTTAAATCACCATCGGCCATTATGGAAAGTGGAAATATTGAAGTGCGAAATGGAATTGTAAGTCTTGTGCTTATTTGCTTTTTAGGAGCATGTATTTTTTATAGAATGATGAGCGCAGCGGCGACTGTTACGAGGACATTAGTGCCAGATATAGCTACTCCTACTTTCTTTGGAGAATCTGTAATGGTCTTTTTCTTTTTATTAATTTTAACTTTATTTGTCGGGTTTATTATTTTTGTAAGTGGTAAGATGATGAAATCATCTTTTTCTTTTCTTGAAGCATTCGGTATATGGGGGACGATAGCGACGCCAGCTATTGCTATACTAGTTCTTTCTTTTCTATTTAGTTTCCTATTGATCTTTTTTTTACCGATCTTATTAGGGCTGGCTACAACGTATATGGGAATTAGTATAATTGTAGCTATATTAAAACTAGACAACGGCGGAGTAGATCCTGTTTACACACTTATTATCGCAAATGTTTTAATCGGAATTGCAACGTTTATCGTGTTTTGGTCTTACATTAAAACGATAATCCAAACCTTTATCGGGGGATTAACAGGCTTCTAACGAAAAGGTGGTTGAATGGATGAATGTATGCACAAAGTGCGGAGCTCAGTATGAAGATGGAGTGCAATTTTGCCAAAACTGCGGGATGAAGAGGGAAAGTCTTGTAGTAAAGAAGAAAATGAGCGGCGGTACAAAAGTTGGCATTACACTCTTAACATTACTTGTTATAGTAATTGTTGGATTGTATTTGTATGGATCATCGTATTATAAGCAGACGGCACAAGTAGACCGAATGATTACTATTTTACAAGAGAGGGACGGGGAGAAATTAGCTGAGATCATCACGGCAGATGATCCAGCCGTTATTGTAACGAGAGAGAGTTTAACGCCTCTATTTTCATATATAAAAGAAAATCCATCTTACGTGAATGAATTGAAAGAATATTTGAGGCAAGGTGAAAAACAAGGGGATGGAATAGAAAGAGCAGATTTTTCTTTAACGAAAGATGGGAAACATTTCTTTTTATTTGATCGGTATAAATTGAAAGCGAAGACGTATTATACGACTCTGCTTACAAATGAAAAAGGTACATCTTTAAAATTGAACGGAAAAGAAATTGATAAGACAAATGACAAAAAGTTTGAGAAGCAATATGGACCGTTTCTTCCTGGAACTCAAGTATTTCAATCTGAATATAAAAATGACTATGTAAAACTATCACGTGAGGAAAAGGTTGTACTTATGAAACAAAGTCAAAATAATGTAACGGTAGATTTAACGTTGCAAGGGCAATATATTACAGTTCAAACGAATGCGTCTGGTGCGACATTATACGTGAATCAAAAGCCAGTTACAGCGTTGACCGGAGAAGAAATTACGTGGGGACCGATAGCGACTGATGGAAGTGCGGCGATTTATTTAGAACGAAATGGAGAAAACGGCAGGGAAACGACAAAGGTAGAAACGGTAACGGCACTGTCGGCTTATAATCTTCCATTCCAAAAGAAAAGTATAGAAAAAACAGTTGTTTACAATGTTACTCCGCCTACGACTGGGTATGTATATAATGGTTTCATCTTCCCTGATAGTGATATTCGAAAATTAACAGGTGCGGACTTAACATATTTAACGAAAGAACAATTGAAAATTGCGAGAAATGAAGTATACGCAAGGCATGGACATATTTTTCAAACGAAAGATATGCAAGCGTATTTTTCAAAACAGTCTTGGTATAGAGAAAATCCGTATTTTACAGGAAAGCTAACAGATATTGAAACTTATAATGTTGAATTGATCAAATCAAGAGAATAAACACGTGAAAAAGGTACAGTGCATAGCTGTACCTTTTCTATGGTTATTTAGCTGGACCAGGATCCCTTGAGAAAAAGATATGAAAGAGGAATGTGACTTTGCTTGCTCCTCCTGATGTACTTGCTTGCACATCAGATAATGCACTAGATGTTAAAACACCTTCAGAACGAGGGGGTACGACTATTTTGAGAGTATCATCTTTTTCTGATGATGCAGTAACTGTTATTGTATCATCAGATAAGTTCAAAATTTTAACAGTACCGATTGGTAAGATGGACTTGCCAGCGTGTGATGCTGAAGCAAAGCGAGAGCCTTTCCAAATCGTTTGTGCGAAAGTCTCATCATTAGATAACCAAGCACGAGCGCTGTATAATGTTACGTTAATAGAAAATTCTTGATCAAGTGGCATGGCGGCTTTCGGTTCTTGCGGTTCCTCTGGAGTTTGAGCGAGAAGGCCGGCGCACATGTATATTTCACCTACTTTCAATAGTTGCTGTTATAGCATATTAAACATCTTGTTTATAAGACACGACGGATACCTATTAAGGCATAGTTTTGTGCACCAAACTTGTAGATTAAATTCTTTTTCTTTACAATTTAAGTAGGTGTTATTTCTATAAAATATGGAAATCGTAAAGAGTATGTAAAAAAGAAGGAGTGGTAAAGTGAACTATGTCATTATTGGCGGAGATGCCGCTGGTATGAGTGCAGCAATGCAAATTGTTAGAAACGATGAAACGGCAAATGTTGTAACGTTAGAAAAAGGTGAAATCTATTCATACGCTCAGTGCGGATTACCGTATGTGATTAGTGGTGTTATTGCTTCTACTGAAAAGTTAATTGCACGCGATGTAAAGACGTTTCGTGATAAATATGGAATTGATGCGAAAGTACGTCATGAAGTAACGAAAGTAGATACGGAAAAGAAAATGGTGTACGCAGAGCATACGGAGACGAAAGATGTTTTTGAATTTCCGTATGACCGTTTATTAATTGCGACTGGAGTGCGTCCTGTTATGCCAGAATGGGAAGGACGAGAGCTACAAGGCGTTCATCTTTTAAAAACAATTCCGGATGCTGAGCGCATATTAAAAACGCTAGAAACGAATAAAGTTGAGGATGTAACTATTATTGGCGGCGGTGCAATTGGACTAGAGATGGCAGAAACATTCGTCGAACTTGGTAAGAAAGTAAGAATGATTGAGCGAAATGATCATATCGGTACGATTTATGATGCAGATATGGCTGAATATATACATAAAGAAGCAGATAAACACAATATTGAAATTTTAACGAATGAAAATGTGAAAGCATTTAAAGGAAAAGAAAGAGTGGAACAAATTGAAACAGATAAAGGTACGTATAAAACAGATCTCGTTTTAGTATCTGTCGGCGTACAGCCAAATACTGATTTTCTTGAAGGGACAAATATACGTAAAACTCATAAAGGTGCAATTGAAGTAAATGCTTATATGCAAACAAATGTGAAAGACGTATACGCTGCTGGTGATTGTGCAACGCATTACCATGTTATAAAGGAAACTCATGATCATATCCCGCTCGGAACGACTGCGAATAAACAAGGGCGACTTGCCGGACTCAATATGGTTGATAAACGAAGAGCATTTAATGGTACGTTAGGTACGGGTATTATTAAATTTATGAATCTGACGCTCGCAAGAACAGGCTTAAATGAAAAAGAAGCGAAAGGGCTAAACATCCCGTATAAGACGGTCAAAGTAGATTCAACAAATATGGCAGGCTATTACCCGAGTGCTTCGCCACTTCACTTGAAATTACTATATCACGCCGATACGAAACAATTATTAGGCGGTCAAGTAATTGGAGAAGAGGGCGTAGATAAACGTATTGATGTTATCGCAATGGCACTTTTCAATAAAATGAGTATTCACGATTTAGAAGATGTCGACTTAAGTTACGCACCACCATATAACAGCGTTTGGGATCCAATTCAACAAGCAGCAAGGAGAGCGGAATAGCACTTTTTTAAGTGCTATTTTTTTGTGAAAGGGGAATAAATAAAGTTTCACTTTATTTTGAATATACCGTTCACCCTTGAAAACATAGTACGTATCGCTTATATTGTCATATAGTATTTATTTTTTAATAAAGCAATGAACGAACCAGGGGGCACAGTATGGCAATTAACATGAATACAATCGAAGAATGGATTGCTGAATCAAATGCAAGAAACGAAGAAGACTTAGGAAACGTTGTTGAAGAGATGAAAGAAGTATGTGTCGGACTTGATAACGCGACATTAATTTATACGAAAAACGTATTTTGTTTCGGTAAGAAAGTAGAAGTATTCTTCTTCTTCCAAGATCACGTCGTTATCGGAGAAGAGAAGGAAGAGTATATTGAGATTGAAAAATTAAAGTATGATGACATTACAAATAGCAACTTAAAAACAAATGACAAAAATACAACGTTAGAACTAAAGTTTTCTAACGGGAAAGCTATTAATTTAGATAGTCTAAATGATAACTACGGTACGAAAAACTGGTTATTTGCAAGACAAATTAAGAGTATTTTTAAAGTAATCTAGTAAAAAAGGCAGACCTTGAAAGGTCTGCTTTTTTACTTATTTCCTATTAAACAAAGGCACCCTCTTTCTTCGTAACATTTCACGCTTGTAAATCCCGTCTCATAAAAAAGGTTTACTAATTCTTCGGTCGTCTTAAATTTATCCATATGATATTGGATTTTGAAAGTTTCAGCGACTAGTAAAAAGGATCCATTCGGTTTTAAGACGCGAAATACTTCTTTCATATCATTCTCAACATCAGGCCAAAAGTAGTGGGTTTGAAAAGCGGTAATGAGATCAAAGAAGTCCGGATGATATGGAATAGAGGAGACGCTTGCTTGATGAATAATTACTTTCGCTGCTTTGACATCCTTCATATTTGCTTTCTTTGAGTTTTCAACAGCTTGATTGGAGTAGTCGATCCCGTATATTTTCCCAAGCGGAGTTTGTTTTGAAAGAGTCTGTATGGTTTTACCACCCCCACAACCAATATCTAAAATAACTGCATTTTCACGTATATGTATTTTTTGTAAAGCCCAATTTGTTAGTCTCGTATGCGCAGCATAGAGGAACCAATTGTCCCGCGAGGATTTTTCGCTTGCTCGATTAATCTTTGTAAAATACTCAATTCAAACTCTCCTTTTATATAAGAATATGTATTTATTTCGCTTTTAATAATTTAACTCCTTTAAAAAAAGCACGCCATTAATCGGCGTGCTTCTAATTATGCAAGGACCCTTTTAGCCAATTTCGCGCTCGATACGCCCCAACCGGAATTTGAATGAGTGAAGTTTCATTTCCGGCATCAATCCCGTACAATTGATCGCATGAATTTGTATCAAAACTTAGTAACGGATGCCCGCCCATCCCCATAGCGGTCGCAGCTAAAACGAGTTTATGAACGAGCATGCCAGCTTCCATTTGATGAATGCGATATCCTCTATAACCTAATTTATTTTTATAGTAATCTTTATTTCCGATTACATGTAGACAAAGTGGTACTTGAAAAAGATTTACGTTATCCATCGTCATACTGGATTGCAGAGAATAACGAAGGTCTCCGTACCGAATTGGCTGTATGGAATGTGTCCTACTGTTATAAGCGTAAGCGCCGTTTTCTATGTCTTTTACGTTATAAAAACATCCATATAGTGAGACTCGTGCGTTTTCATTTACATACTTGCCATCAAGGTCGTTGTAATAAGGGAAAGAGAGGCTCGCTGCTTGTAGTAGAGTAGCGAGCTCGGCTGCATCCCATTTCGTTAAAATGAAGTCAGAATCAGGTGAATATCGTTTTTTACAAAGTTGTAAAAAATCATATGATAAACGTTCCACTTTAGGTAGCTGCATAGCGTGTGGACTATATTGTTGTCGTTCTTCACAGGTAAATGTTTGGAAGTGTTCTGTCGATTCAATCATAGATGCCGCGTTTATTTTTTTTATCATCGGATAGTCATCTACATGTTTTGAACGAACGAAATGCTCATGTGTTAACGGCGGGATTTGTTGCAACAAGTCATGAGAAGTAATGGTTTTATTTTCGTGATGATCATCATGAAACCAATCTGTATTCGGTTCTGTACTTAAAGGAATAACAGCATACACACTTTCTTCACCTTCTGACAGTCCAAGTAAATGATTCATTGCCCGGTCTAGAAATTGAAAATATACACCATTTGTATAACCGAATTGTTTTGCGCATTCAAGTAATTGACCGATTAGAACACCACTATCTAATCCTTGCAGACGATACGAAAAGTTATTGTATTTAAAGAAGTTTTTCCAAAACATAGTGGATACAAATGCAGCACCAAAACAAGAATGTATGTTACAACGATTGCCGAGTGCTTCTGTAAGATAAGAATCAAAATTTCCTTCACGAAGTAAGATAAGACGGTGGTGCGCGGCGTCGTAATGGTAAATGCCGTCTGGATAATGATCAATTTTTAAATACATATATAATTCATTTGGATATAAAGCACCCCCAGAAGGGATGAATCTTCGAAATAGAGTCGTTGTTTTATTATTTTCTAGGTTAGTAGTAGGCTGACATAATTGTGTTAAACCAAATGAGTACCAAAGATAATGACCGATTTCCTCTAAGTTAGGTTTAGTAGAAGAATTCCGCAAAGTTAATGGGATTTCTAAAGAGAGAGGGATTACTGGTAAATTTCGATATAATTTATAAGGAAGTGGTGCGTCTTCCCAGTCAATCTCTTTATCGGACGACATAATTTCATTAATAGAAAAATGGAGATGATGTAAAAAAGTATCAGGTTGCATCAAATTTCCCCCTCACTATGAATTATGGAAACGGATGCGGATGTGGATTTAAACTTTCATTCGTTAAAGGCTCAGCCCAATATCCAAGTGTCATCGGTACGGTATACACTCTATCCAGTCCTGTAACCCGAGTGAGATGGTGACCGAACGTCATCGGTAACATGCCTGGAATAATTACTTTTACACAATGTAAGCCGTTCTTTTCTATAAGGGGGACCGTTTGATCTACAACAATTACTTCAAGTCCAGATTGATGTAACCTGTTTAAAAGTTGATGAAGATCAGATGTTAAATCCATATCAAATGATTGTAATGCATTCATTTCTTGGAACGTTTGCACTGGAGCATCATCACGTAAAAGGAAGTGAAGACGTTCTTCCGCTTCTTTCAATCCATACAGCATACTATGGTCTTCCATTTGCGAAACAAGATATGGATCTTGTAAACAGTTTTCATATTTCTCTCTTTTTTGTTCAAGCTCTTCATCTGTTATAAGTAACATGCCCGCTATTTCATGAATTGCATTTTTTACAGCTCGAATTGGTTCCATATGTGCGCCGCCAGCACAGACGAGATTCATACCATCTTGCCTTGTATTTTTCGCAATGACCCATATGCTCGGAATACCATGTTCCATCGTCGCGTTGAAAACGTATAATTCATATCCAGTAATTGTGCGTAAGCGTTCCAACATTAGTTGCAATTCAGTATCATTGGCTGAACTAAGATCGAGACGGGGAAGAGGTAATTCGGCATACCAAGTGAGCAAAAAGGCGTCACGCTCTACAATTTCTAAAATGCCGTGAAAAATTGCTTCTTCTAAACTACCACCAATTGCACATCCATTTGATGTTTCATACACGAAAGCATCTCTATGACCAAGGCTATAATAAGCGATTGATTCTGGAACTAGAAGTGGTCGGTTTTGTAATAAAGAATATCCCCATACCCAGTTTTGCTCATAATCAGGATCAAACGGCTTAAATGGAAAACTATCACGATTGTAATGTTCATTTGTATGCACACCAAGTGTGAGGGGATTCAGTGCAATATCTTCTAGCTCACGAGAACTGCCATGTACATTTGTTTTTTTTCCACGAGGCGACATACCGCAATAGCGTTCTAAACCTTCTAAAATAGCGGTTGCTTTACTAAGTGAAAATGAATGAGTCCGGCCCGCGACACCTTCATTTCCAAACAGTAACGGCATGTTTATAATGACATCAGCAAACGGTAATAGAGAATGTTGCATTTTACCGTTTAAAATACCAGTCCGGTAATCTAAATAGTCTCTCGTTAAAAATGTGTTTAGCTCATGAATGGAACGACAGCGATACGTTTCAGTACTCGTTTTCAAACTTGGTTGTAAAGAAATTTGCGCTGCATCTGCTGTATCGTCAGGCAAATTGCTGCATACCGGACAGAGAGGGTCTGGAAGAAACGAATTCCGGGTACATTGTAACGTTTGTAAGTCCAGTAAAATGAGTTCGTTTTCTAAAGAAGAATATCCATGAGCTAATATTTTCTCTGTTTCAGCATGAATGAGCTGGCACATTTGTAACATTCCATTTTGGGTGGCGCGTACATCACGCCTCGTCACGTTCTCTGCTTTTAATGCATATTTTCGTTGTAGTTCCCACATTTCTTTTTGATCAAAGCCAGCTATAAACCGGCGTCCATCAGCGCAGTGGGAACATCCAGTTGTAAGAGGCTTCACGTAAGGACCGATAATACCTTCACCAAACGAAGTAAACGCGCGAAGCCACGGAATATTATTTGAGCGAAAGATAAGCTCAGCATCACGATGTACGGAAGAAGGAGACCCGTCATGTAAAACGAGAGCAAGATGAATGTTTTCAGGGAGAGCTTCTGTAATTGTATGCTGGCGGATGAGTGAATATTGCTTACACAATTGCTCATGTACATAGTCTGTGAGTAGGCCATCTCCTATAAGTAGTATGTTTTGAGTCATTGGTCATCCTCCTTTGCAATTAATACCCCATATACACCGTCTAAGTTGTCTCTTAAAAATGACTCAATAGCTAAATCAAAAACGAATGGATACAAGTTGTTTTCCGTTAAATTTTGCAAAGCAACTTGTAAAGACTGTACGCCTGGAATTTCTTCCTCTTCTTGTATTGCTACTCTAACAGGATCCGTACTATATAAAACAATGGATGATTCCGGTAACATATTAGCTTTATAAGGAATCTCTTCATTTTGAATATGAAGGAGTGCTTGTTGCAGAGCATTTCTTAATGCGAGTGTTATATTAATATTTGCCGCACCATACCATCTATCATTAATACCGATCCAAACGACAGGAAAACCAAGTAACTCCTCACTCATTCCTACTTTAGGTATTTCATGAATTGTAGAGAGAGCATCGTAGTAAAACCTACAATGTTTATCATGAATTTCGGTTAAATAAAGCTCTGTAATCTCTTCTAGCATATGTGATTGGCGTTCATATAACTTATTATTTAAATGTTTTTGGAGTGCTCGGTATACACCTTCTGTCATCGTTTCCCCAGCACCAATACCGATATCAGTATGTTCGGGGATAAGACGATGAATCATTTCAGCTACATATGTTTCAACTCCTGTTAAACCAGCTTCGCGGCGTGCTTCATTATGAGTTAATCCACCGCAAGTTATAGTAGGAAGGGGAGAGGTAGGTCCGTCTGATAATGGATTTGCAACTTGAATATTGCACTGTGATAAAGGCAATTGGTGTAAATCTTGTTCATCCCACATGTGGAATATACCAGCTTCTTTAGAAGTTAACGTATCAAAAAAACGAAAAAGTTCAGTTGAAGTATATTGTCCGGAACGTTGGGCAAGGTTTTCTTGAAGATTTTGCACCGTATCAATTGTAAAGATTTCATCGGTTGCGAGAAGATGTTTTATGAAAGGGTGCCACTTTCCTTCAAGTGTTTCCAAGTTTAATAAAAAGAATTGAGGATTATGCTGCCTATGTGAACCTTCAGCGACATGTTTAAATAACTCAAAAACGATAACATTTGCTAACATTGCAGATGCAATTGGTGAGAAAAGTTCAGGTGGATTTTCACTTTGTAAAGTAGTTTCGTGTAGACGATGCCAAGCTGATTCCCAGCATTCTTCACGGTCTGCGGTTACGACGGGTCCAGCTAAACCAATTCTTGATAAGCAAATAGCTGGTATGAAATTTTTCTTAAACTCTCTACAAATAGTATGGATTGCTCTTAAACTTTCAATATCTCCATTTTGGGAAACGTATAAAATCCAGTCGAAAGGCTCGAATACTTCATGTAAAGGGCGATCAATTGTAATATCTATTTCTTGAATAAGTACATTGTCATCATTTGCATATGCACGTTCGCTTAGTTCGTGAATTCGATCGTAGTTTGTTTCAGCACGATCTGTAACAAGATAATGGAATGTAGGTAAACCAGATTCTAATA
The DNA here is from genome assembly GCF_040838255.1 of Bacillus sp. C30. Lineage (NCBI taxonomy): Bacteria > Bacillati > Bacillota > Bacilli > Caryophanales > Bacillaceae > Bacillus > Bacillus sp. C30. Next base: position 11,888 of record NZ_JBFPJH010000052.1, read on the forward strand.
AAGAAGAAACTAGGGAAGTAAGCATATCGCCAGAACCAATTATAAGCACATTTGCTGCGCGGTACGTTTCGAATTTTAAAGCGCCTGAATGGGAATCAGCTTCTAAAAACTCAATTTGCGAAGCGTATCTGTCGAGTAATGCACTGTTTAATTCGTGGGGAGCATCTTGGCTTACATCACGAATGAAACCATTTTCATATAAAATCTCTCCAATTTCAAATACACGATTTTGATAGGGGAGAGGGAGACCATCGGTTATTTCTGTCAAAGAATGATTACCGTTAAACATAGGCATTAATTTCTCAATCCAGTCATAAATTCCATCACCATCCATACGGAATGAACTGGAGTTATTTCGAAAGTAAACACCCCCGTTTGAATCGGGGAGGAAGAAAGTATCCTTATTTGCTTTAAGTTTTGCATGAACTGGAAGGTTATTCATGTTTATCCCCCTTACGTTTTAGGCATACATTATTAGTCTATGTATTGTGATTTGTCCCGTATGAACATAATAAAAAAAGGCTGTAGAATGATTCATTCTACAGCCTTTAATAGATTAATAATCTATCAACCTTCTAATAATAATGATTTTGGATCTTCAAGCATATCTTTAACAGCAACAAGGAAGCTAACTGCTTCTTTACCATCAACAATACGGTGATCGTAAGATAGTGCAAGGTACATCATTGGACGGTTTTCCATACGCTCTGCATCAATTGCAACTGGACGTACTTGGATTTTATGCATCCCTAGAATACCTACTTGTGGACTATTTAGGATTGGTGTCGACATTAGAGAACCGAACACACCACCATTTGTAATTGTAAATGTACCACCTTGTAGCTCTTTTAATGAAAGTTTATTATCGCGTGCTTTCAGACCTAAATTACGAATCTCGCTTTCAATTTCAGCGAAGTTCAATTGGTTAGCATCGCGTACAACTGGAACAACTAATCCATCTGGAGCTGCTACTGCAATACCGATATCATAGAATTTTTTAATGATAAGCTCATCGCCTTGAATTTCAGCATTTAATAATGGGAACTGTTTTAATGCTGCAACAACTGCTTTTGTGAAGAATGACATAAAGCCAAGACGTACATCATGTTTTTTCTCGAAAGCATCTTTGCGTTCTTTACGTAATTCCATGATTGCACTCATATCAACTTCGTTAAATGTAGTTAACATTGCAGATGTTTGTTGAACTTCTACAAGACGTTTTGCAATTGTTTGACGGCGGCGGGACATTTTCACACGCTCAACTGGTTTTTCAAATTCAGTTTTTGCAACTGGAGCCGGACTTTGTTTTGGAGCAGCTGGTGCTTCTTTTGGCGCTGCAGCGTGAGCTTGTACATCATGTGGTCTCACACGTCCAAGTGGATCTGTGCTACGTACTTCGTTTAAATCGATTCCTAATTCACGAGCCATTTTGCGAGCAGCTGGTGATGCGATAGGACGATTTGTATTTGGTAAACCTTGCAACGCTTTATTTTGTTCAGCACTTGGAGCTGCTGCTTTCGGTGCTTCAGTAGTTTCTTGTTTTGGTTGCTCATTAGCCGGAGCAGGTGTGCTTACTTCAACCGCTGCGCCGTTTGCATCTAAAATTGCGATAGTAGCACCAACTTCAACTGTATCTCCAGGTTCGCCTAGTAACTTCGATACAATACCTGAATCCTCTGCAATGATTTCTACATTGACTTTGTCAGTCTCAAGCTCAACAACGCTGCCACCTTTCTCGACTTTGTCGCCTACGTTGATAAGCCATTGTGAAATAGTTCCTTCTGAAATAGATTCTGCAAGCTCAGGTACTTTAATTTCGATCATTTTAAATGTCCTCCCCTTATTTGCCTAACGGTGTGTTTTATCTTCTTTAATCTTCGGTAATCTCCATTTGTTAGCCTGGCTGTGGCAGACTATCTGCCACAGCCAAGCCTGAAAAACTCATTGTTACTTTCAGTTGCTGAAAACTTCAATTTCTTGTTTATCTTGACGGAAGTTGTACTTCACATCTAAAGCGTGTGCAACGATTAATTCTTGCTCAGCTTTGTGAGCGAATGGATCGCCACCAGATGGGCTAGAACGATCCGGGCGTCCAATGTAACCTGTTTTCACTTTATCCCCAGCTAGTTCGAACAGAATTGGAGCCATGTAATGCCATGCGCCCATATTACGAGGTTCTTCTTGAACCCAAATGATTTCTTCTAAGTTTTTAAAGCGTTTAATAATAGATTGAACTTTTTCAGCAGGGAATGGGTACAACTGCTCGATACGAACCATATGAACTTCATCTAGGCTGTACTCATGCTTACCACTTTCGATTTCTGCTGCTAAGTCAATTGCCATTTTACCTGTACTTAAAACAAGACGTTTTACTTTATTTGGTTTCGCACCAAGGTTTCCTTGTTCTAAAGCAGGTTGGAAACGTCCTTCACTTAACTCACTACCTGTAGAAAGTGTAAGTGGGTGACGTAATAAACTCTTTGGCGTCATAAGCACTAACGGTCGAACAGCTTCTGTTCCTAAGATAGATGCTTGACGACGTAAAATATGGAAGTATTGTGCCGCGCTCGTTAAGTTTGCAACTGTCCAGTTGTTCTCAGCAGCTAATTGTAAGAAACGCTCTGGACGTGCACTAGAGTGTTCTGGCCCTTGACCTTCATAACCGTGTGGTAATAGAAGAACTAAACCAGATTTTTGACCCCATTTTGCTCTTCCTGCTGAAACATATTGATCAAATAATGCTTGCGCAGTATTTGAGAAGTCACCGTATTGAGCTTCCCACATCACAAGAGTTTCTGGAGCAAATACGTTGTAACCATATTCGTAACCAACAACAGCAGCTTCTGATAACGGACTGTTATGAACAGAGAATGATGCGTTAATGTTCGGTAAACGGTGTAATGGTGAATATGTTTCGTTTGTATCAGTATCGTGTAATACGATATGACGGTGCGCGAATGTACCACGCTGTGAATCTTGACCAGTTAAACGAATTGGCGTACCTTCTTGCAAAATAGAAGCGAATGCTAACGATTCAGCAAGTGCCCATTCAATTTTACCGTTCTCTTCAAGAGCATCTTTACGGCGCTCAAGAATTTTCTTCACTTTTGGATATACGTTAAAGCCTTCAGGCCAAGATAATAGTCCTTCATTAATTGAACGAAGTGATTCAATTGAAACACCAGTGTCAATCGGTTGAATTCCTTTTGCAACAACCTCTGGAACTTTAACGTGAATTGTTGCAGCACTCGTATCAGCTGGTGGCACTTGTGCGTATTCAGCCTTTAATTCCTCTTGTATAAACTGAGTAATTGTTTCAACCTCATCTGCATTCAGAACGCCAGCAGATTGTAAATAATCTGCATAAATTGCTCTTACAGTTGGGTGATTTTTAATTTTTTTGTACACTTGTGGTTGCGTAACTGCTGGATCATCCATTTCGTTATGACCATATCGGCGGTAACCGATTAAATCGATTAAGAAGTCCTTTTTGAACAGCGTACGATATTGGATCGCAAGGTTTGCAGCAGCAAGACAAGCTTCCGGATCATCAGCATTCACGTGAACAATCGGAATATCGAAACCTTTTGCAAGGTCGCTTGAATATTTAGTAGAACGAGAATCATAGCTATCAGTCGTAAAGCCGACTGCATTATTTGCGATAACATGAATAGTTCCGCCAGTTTGGTATGCATTCAATCTACTTAAGTTGAGTGTCTCAGACACAACACCTTGACCAGGGAATGCAGCATCACCATGAACTAAAATTACGAATGATTTTGTAGTATCTTGTTCTGGAAGACCAGATTTTTTACGATTCTCTTGAGCTGCACGTGCGAAACCTTCAACAACAGGGTTAACGAACTCAAGATGACTCGGATTATTTGCTAATGTAACACGAGTGCTAACCTCTTCATTACCAACGACTTGTTCTCTACCTAAATGGTATTTCACGTCGCCAGTCCAGCCAGCATTTGCCACTGCACCTTCTATTTTTGCATGTTTGAATTCTGCAAACATGTGATTATATGGCTTTTCTAATACGTGAGCGAGTACGCTTAGACGACCACGGTGAGCCATACCAATCATGACATCTTCAACGCCGCCTTTAGCACCTTCTGAAACAATTTCATCTAGTACAGGTACAAGCATATCAACGCCCTCTATTGAGAAACGTTTTTGACCAACGAATGTTTTATGCAAGAATTGCTCGAAACCTTCAACAGCAGTTAAACGTTTTAAAAGAGCAGTTCGTTTTTTATTTGATAATGGTTGACGCAATGAATTTGATTCCACCATTTGATGCAACCACGCGCGTTCTTCACTATCTTGTATATGTGAGAATTCATAAGCTAAAGATTTTGTATAAACGTCTTTTAATCTATGAATTACATCAAGTGCAGTGTGAATACCCTCTGGTGCATCTTGCCATACTGTTTTTGCTGGAATCGCTTTCAAGTCAGCATCGCTCAGTTCGTTCATTGTTTTCTCGATAAGAGATTGTCCGTTTGCAGCATCTTCCATCGGATTAATGTGAGCCAATGTATGCCCGAAAGAACGGATCTGTTCAACAAGTTGAACGACTTTAAGAATCTTTTCAATGTTCCCTGTGTTTTGAGGAGAAAAATGTGTTGCTGTGTTGTCCCCTGTTACGACATCATCTTGAAACGAAGGAGCTCCAAAAATTTCAAAAAGCTCTTGTAATTCCGGATCAACAGAACCTGCTCCAGTTACGTAAAGATCATACTGTTCAATAACATAACCAAGGTTCGGACCATGGAACTTGGCCCAAGGGTTTGTCGTTGTATTCTTCCTCGTCATTTGTTTAAACCTCCCAATGCATATAATCCTTTTTCCATACAAAAAGGTGCATTTTGCTCTTTTCAATAATTGATGAACCAATAATCAATGTAAATGTTTTTCTTTACTCTTATGTTATTACAATAATTTACATAATACCAAACACTATTACTTATCTGTTTTGTAAAAAAACATTCACAATAACTTATCACCCAAGTTAATCTTTCATGTTATAA
>NZ_JBFPJH010000506.1:0-1876 GCF_040838255.1 Bacillus sp. C30
TAAACAAAGAGCTTACTATAGTAAGCTCTTTATCAAAAACTATTTATTTCACAATCGGCAATGTCACTTCGCTCAATTTCACCGTTAGCTTCGTTCCTGCTTTCGGTCTAATTGTATAATCATAATCACTTGCGATTAAAACGACCCCCATTTGATGCCCTGCTTTAAATACATAATCATCTGGCTGCATGTCCCATGTAAATGTGTAATCTTTACCAGGTTGAATCGCTGTTGAATTTTCTATACTATTTAAGTTTTGCGGATCCATCCAACCTCTCGTTACAATTTCAGGCCTCGCTCCGCCATAATCAACAAGTAAAGCTGTTAAATTTGAAACAGATCGATCAATATTTCCTGTTATTGAAATTTTAGGCGTACCACTTATTCGCATATCTTTTTGCAGTACAGGCATTGTATATACTAATCGATTCGCTATTTCTAACTCAGGGTTTTCTACTAGTTGATTTGACTTTATTTTAGCATCATCTACTAATGAGAAAACATTGTTTACTGATCCCATACTTAATGGTAGATTGACTGCTTTATTACTTAAATACATACGGACTTTTGATGGTACAGCTGCTGGATCTGGCCAATTTTTTATTTTTTGCCACGATTTATTTTCACGTTGTACATCTACCATCGGTTCATCCATAATTCCATTTTCAATTCCATATAACCAATAATCGAACCATTTATTTTGGGTTTGTTGCCAGTTATTACTTGATGTTCCGCCATGTCCACCTTGATGTAACCACATTTTACGAGGAACATTATTTTTGCCAAGAGCTTCCCACCACTGTGCGAACTGCTTCGTTTTTACATTCCAATCATTTAAACCGTGAACAACAAACACACTAGCCTTCACATTCTTAACATCTTTTACATAGTTACGTTTATCCCAAAAATCGTTATAATCGCCTGTTTTACGATCTTGTCCAGCTGTTAGTTCTTTAATAATTTGCCCGCAAACTTCAGGGTTCTTTCTTGTTAGTACTGCTTCTGCCATATTATCTGTATCTTCTCCCTGATATCCACCTGGCGCAATAACCGCCCCATTTGCACGATAATAATCATACCAGCTACTAATCGCTGCGATTGGAATAATTGTTTTTAACCCTTCCACTCCTGTCGTTGCGACAGCATTCGGTAACGTACCATTATAAGAAACTCCTGTCATTCCTACATTTCCCGTAGACCAATTTGCATTTACTTCCTTACCATCCTCTGTATATGCTTTTGCACGCCCATTTACCCAATCAATGACAGACTTCGTCCCTAGTATTTCTTGTTCATCTCCAGTTGTCGGACATCCATCTGATTTTCCAGTTCCGATACTTTCGCCTAAAATAACTGCATATCCTCTCGGGACATAATAATTACCATACGACCCAAGATTAACTGCCCCATACGGTTTTCCTTCATACGCATACAATTCTTCATCAACATTATAAACAGGCACATCTTTTAATCCAGATCGATATGGACTCATTTCATATATAACAGGAACTTTTACATTTGATTCTGTCTTTGGACGCATAACTTTAATCGATACTCGATCTTTCCTACCATCTCTATCACTATCGACTTCTGTCTCTACAAATAAATTTTCAATAATTGCTTCATCAAGAGAATAGATTGGTTTTGTCATCCCATTTTCCAATTGAATTTTTGTGTTTGGAGTTAAAGCTTCTGAAACTTGACCATTTAACTTAATATCACTCCCTTTTACAGAGCTCCCTTCATTTTCTGCATGTGCAGTCATACTAGAAACTCCTGAAGTAATTGTTAAAGATAATATAGCTGAAAGTGTTATTGCTAATTTCTTTTTCCTCATGCCCTTCCCTCCCCATATATTCCTTCTTTTACTATACAT
>NZ_JBFPJH010000507.1:0-1874 GCF_040838255.1 Bacillus sp. C30
TGACAATTTATTAATGGAGGCAAGAAAATGTTATATATTTGTATCGCTATTTTAGCTGGTGTTTCTATCGTTGTTGCTAGAATTATTAACGCGAATTTAGCAAAGGAAATTGGAAATTGGGAAGGCACATTTTTCAATTATATTACTGGATTATTTTTCTCCATGTTATTTTTAATTTTCAGTTCAGATTCGTTGTATATTTCTAGTCATACGTTACAATCCATACCTATCGCTGTATACTTAGGCGGATTAGTAGGCGTTATCGTCATCTCATTATCAAACTATATTACTCCTAAAATATCAGCATTTTATTTAACATTACTCATCTTTATCGGACAATTGTTTACGGGGACTATCATCGATTTCTTCCTGTCACACGAACTATCAACCGGAAAAATTATCGGTGGAATTCTCGTATTAATAGGGCTCACTTACAATTTACTCGTTGATCGCCCTATAAAAACCGTGAAGCATAACCACGTTCAACTATAATACTTTACACTTACCTATCATATATTAATAGAAAAGCTCTTCACATGAAGCCATAGAGAGGAGAATACCCTATTAAGAAAATCATTTTATTGATAGGTAGCGCATTGATTGTTTTTGGAGTCGTATGGTTTTTAAACTCTGGAAAATCTATTCAAGAGCTCTATACAGCAAGTAAACCAAAGAAGAAAGCTACTATTATTTCAACTCAAAGAGACCCAAATGCACCTCCTGTTTTTTTAGGAAAGCAGGAAATAAAAGATATACATGTAGAGTCGCTTAAGACAAAAAAATCTATCTTCCTTACAAAAACAGATGAATTAAAAACATTCATTAACAGTATGGATACAGCAAAAAAAGGCGATTTTACGCTAGATGAAGAAGGTTCTGATTTAGTAGATTGTAACATGTGGATTACTTTCCAAGATGGAACTTATAAACAATATTTAATTTGGATAGTAGATAACAACAGTAGTGAAGTTATGATTGCCCATCAAAACACTCCTGATGACGTAGACCTTACTTATTATCAATTAAATGAAGGTAATTCAAAAAAAGTATATAACTTATTTAAAAAGGTTATTTAATAGAAAAAGTCATGAGCTACTAGGCCCATGACTTTTTCTATTTATATATATTCAGGGAACACTTTACAACTCTTTTCCTGCTCTATATCATGTCCAAAGAAAACAATTGGGTTCTCTTTCCTAACAATTTCTTTTAAACGTTTAATTGAAGATAAAGCTAATTCCGAATCAAATCCAGCGAACGGCACTTCATCTTCAAAATTTTCTTTCGTATAAGATGCATCAATCGTTAATAACACAGGACCGGATTTTTCTGTCTCAATTAATAGCGACTGATGCCCCGGAGTATGTCCTGGTGTATACAATAATTGAACTCCTGGTACGACTTCATAATCCCCTTCAATGATCTTGTATTTCAAATTCGGCAATATACATTCTTTCATATATTCTTCACTATATTGTGCCGCCTCATATTCAGCACGCTGCACAATAATCGGTGTATTTGTAAAAGCACCATTTCCTCCTGCATGATCAAAATGTAAGTGAGAACTAATAATATACAGAAGGTCTTCCGGCTCATAACCAACGCGTTTTAAAATATTCACCATTCTATCTTCTTCAGTCATTTTCGGTAAAATCTGTCCTTCAATAAATGTACCGTTAAAAAGGCCTTCATTATTAACCGCACTTTCTGGCATACCTGTATCTACTAAAATAGGTCCTTCTTCAGTCTCCAAAAGATAACACCAAACCGGTAAGTCTAATAATTTCCCTGGTGTTAATGTACTGTTAACAGACGAATGATCCAACATACAACGACCTGCTGGGACGAAATAAAGCTTTTTTACTGTCATTATG
>NZ_JBFPJH010000568.1:0-1874 GCF_040838255.1 Bacillus sp. C30
ATATTAATGATTGGCAACGCTACGTTGAACCCCATATAATAAGAAAATGCATCACATGCTACTAATAACAGTATAAATAAAGCAGCAGGTAAATAATACTTACGATATCCAAGCCAACCTACATTGAAAATAGCAGCCAAACCATTCCAGCTCCACCTAGCAATTCGCTTATTCTCAAGCTCCCATTTTCTTTTGTAATATGGATATTGTCTCCCTACATATACTTCTAATTCTTTGTCTATTAGCGAGCTTTCTTCACCTTGTTTATTATGCAAGTTCCGTTGACAATTTGCACAATTCAACTGATCATTAATACAAGGTCGCCCACAATTTATACATTTCAAAACAATCCCTCTTTCCATCCATACTTCATTTTAATATGCCTTCATGCTTCAATAACCACTCTTTCCTCCATAAACCACCCGCATACCCAACAAGTTTTCCACTCTTTCCTATTACACGATGGCATGGAACGATAATTGAAATTGGATTCCGGCTATTTGCCCCTCCTATCGCTCGTACAGCTTTCGTATTCCCAACCTTCTCCGCAATATCTAAATATGAAGCACTTACGCCATACGGAACAGTGTAAAGTGCATCCCATACATTCTTTTGGAATGGTGTTCCTTCAGCAGACAATGGAACTGTAAACTCTTTTCTTTTTCCTTCAAAGTATTCATCTAATTCATTTATACATTGTTCAACAAGTTCATTTTTATGTTCTTCTTTTCTTTCTTCAACAAATATAACAGACGTAATCCCTTTCGTATTCGCTGTAATTTCCAGCAAACCTAATTCACTTTCATAATAAGCCTGATACATATGTCATCCTCCAATTCAATTCATATTAGCCATTGTAACACGAATAGACGAAATTTTTCGTATAAGCGTTTTATTAGGGAAACAAAAAAGAGGATGATACAATGTAAGAAAATTCAATCAAGGGGGATATTTGATGGAGCTTCAACTTTTTTCACCTTATACAATTAAGGACGTTACGCTAAAAAACCGTATCGTTATGTCGCCTATGTGTATGTATTCATCAGAGAATGAGGATGGCCGAGTAACCAATTTTCATCTCATTCATTATGGAACCAGGGCTGCTGGCCAAGTAGGCTTAGTTATGATTGAAGCAACAGCTGTGTTACCTGAAGGACGTATTTCTAACAAAGACTTAGGCATTTGGGGTGATAATCTAATTGAAGGCTTACATAAGACGACAGCATTTATACATGATAACGGCGCAAAAGCTGCCATTCAACTCGCTCATGCCGGAAGAAAGGCTGAATTAGAAACGGACGCTTTAGCTCCTTCAGCAATTCCGTTTAACGATGGAATGAAAATACCCGTGGAAATGAGTAAGCAACAAATTAAAGACACCGTATTAGCTTTTCAAAAAGCTGCGTTACGTTCAAAACAAGCGGGATTTGACGTTATTGAATTACATGGTGCTCACGGTTATCTTATTAATGAATTTCTTTCTCCGCTTTCAAATAAGCGGACTGATGAATACGGGGGTTCACCTGAAAATCGCTATCGTTTCTTACGCGAAATCATTGACTCTGTAAATGAAGTTTGGAACGGACCGTTATTTGTTCGTATTTCAGCAAATGATTATCATCCTGACGGGTTAACAGTTCAAGATTATGTGCAGTATACAGGATGGATGAAAGAACAAGGGGTAGATTTAATCGATTGTAGCTCTGGTGCAGTTGTCCCAGCTCATATTGATGTATATCCAGGTTATCAAGTGCAATATGCCAAACACATTAAAGAGAATGCTAACATTGCAACAGGTGCAGTTGGATTAATTACGACTGGATTACAAGCGGAGCAAATTTTAAATAATAGCGAAGCAGATTTAATTTTTATTG
>NZ_JBFPJH010000508.1:0-1865 GCF_040838255.1 Bacillus sp. C30
TTAGACAATCCGTACATTCCTGCAAAGATTTTTCGATAGACATTTTTCGTCATTTTCTCCTAAATTTTCAATATACTTTTTTAACATAAAATTCGATTGATTCGATTGATTCGATTAAACTTTTATTCCCATTAAAATAGAAGAAAGAAGTAGTGCTTATCGCACTACTTCCGTCTTTGTCTCCTTTTCTAAATTACGAGCTGTTTCACTTAATTCAACGTCTTTTCCATCTTTAAGTGTTCCAAATATAAAATCGAATACTGGATTTGAAACTCCGAACCAAAACTTTTCATTTTTATAATGGTGTAATATGTGCTGTTTTTTTAGCCATCTTCCAAACTTAGTGAAGGGACGAATCGGTTTATGTGCAATATAATGTTTCCATTCATAAACGAGGAGCATGATAATCATTCCGATTCCGAATGAAAGTGTAACAGTAACACTTTTTGTAATACCATACGTTATAAGTAAATATATAGTAAAGCTAGGTATACTAAACCATACAGGCAAAAATAAAAGTTTTAAATCATCTGGATATACGTGATGATCATAATGTAATCTTCTTAACATTTTTAATAAAAATGCGTTTTTAGGCGGCTTTAAATGGAATAAAAAACGGTGTGTCATATATTCGTTAAACGTATAAAAAACAATCCCAAACATACACGCTAACATACCAATCCATGTGAAAAATTGCATTTTTAAAATAATAATAAAAATTAATAGAACACTATACATAATAACAATATCATGTTGTAAAAAAAACTCTTTCACCACTCTCTTCATCTTACTTCCCCCTTTTCCACAAAAACAGCCGCAACATATCGTTACGACCATTTTTTTCTATTTCATTCTTATTCTATTCACTTTACAAATTTTCCTGCTGTTCTATTGTCGAGAAAAAAGTGTTCGGACCAAATATATTTTGCTTCGGAATAATGTGTTCTACTGCAAACACTGTTACTTCTCCTCTTTGTACTTCTCCAATAATGAGACCAAATACTTCATGATTTACCGCAAACGTTGGTTGTTTCGTTTGCAGTAACCTTGCTGCATTTTTAAATACCGCTTCATATAGTGGATTCCTATCAGTAATTTCTTTTCGGATTTTTGGTGCTAAAGTGATGATAATCTCTTTTCCGTCAATAGTGGTTCGATACATAAAAATCTCCCCTTCAATCTTATATGAACAACTGTAAAGCTTTGTATGCAAAATGGATAGAATATCCTACTAAAATAATACCTGCTCCGGCTGTAATATAGCCAAGTGCTTTTTTCTTTAATAAAGTTCTTCCAAAATGTACAGAAAAAGCAATATTTAAATTCCACAAAATAATACCAACAATAATGCAAAGACTGTACAAAAAAGCTTCTTGTTTCGTTACCTTTGTAAGCAACGAGCTAAGTATACTTCCATATATACCAAACCAAAAAACGAGATTTAATGGATTGGATATCGCAATTAGAAATCCTGCCATAAAAGATTGTTTAAGTCCACCTATCTCTTCTTGTTTATATTCCATATTAGAATGAGAAATTCCTTGTTTTACACTTTGAAACCCTAAATAAAACAACAAGAAAAAACCAGCGCAATACATAAAAGCTTGTACATATGTATACATAAACACAGAAGATAAACCAAAATAAATAAGCAGCATAAACAAAATATCAGCAGTCATTCCTCCAATTCCAACAATCCACGCATGCCAAAATCCACGTTCAATTCCTCGTTTTAACATTTCAATATTAATCGGACCTACAGGTGCAGCTAATGAAATACCTAATACTATTTGTTGTATAATTGCTCCAAACATCGCTCTATCCTTTCTACTTCTTTTACTATTAAGTAATGATGCAAATAAAGA
>NZ_JBFPJH010000509.1:0-1857 GCF_040838255.1 Bacillus sp. C30
AGACAAGATTGCATGTAAATCTTCATTTAAATCCTTTATATATTCAATTTCCATCGCCATGTCCTCGACCATCGGCAAATCTTGCACAATAATAACCATTCCTTCAATACTTTGATCAAAGTTTGGAATTGGACTATAGTCAACTAATACACCAATCTCATTTGTGATTTGTAATTGATTCAAGATCGTTTTTCCCGTTGTAAATACGTTATTAATGTGCTCTTCGTTAAAAATCAGTTTTGCTGGTACATTCATAACTTTTTCAGGAGTCGATTTAATCATCTTCAAACCAGACTCATTGCAATTTACAATTTTCTTTTCACGATCTACTACAAAAATCCCCATTGGAATAGACGTTAAAATAATTTTTAATATATCAACACTCTGATTTTCTTGTTTAAATAGTTCTGCAAAAACATCCTCTCTTCTTATATATCCTGTTAGCTCATCCATTTCATTTTTTACTATCGCAATCGGTGCTCCAATAATTTGAAAAAGAGCTGTTAAAGAAATATCTTTACTAAGATGACATATTGTATCTAGTAAAACAGCATTTGAACGCAATACCTTAGCAGTTAATCCCTTACTATTTGATAGCAGATCCTTCACATGAACGTATGCAAATAATTTCTCTTCTCTTTTTAAAAATAGAAAAGATTCTTTTATATTTTCAACATCTATATTCCATTCCTTTTCAGATTGATCGATAGGTAGAGAAACAATAGGTCTAATTTTTTTATGAGCAATGGAAAACATGCTGCTATTCCTCCTTTGAACTATATAATTTGTATTGTATCATTAAATACAGATTTTTTTAATTAATCTGAAAATAAAACGTTTTTTTCTTTACTTAATAAAAAAAGGAAGATGAACGCCTCCATCTTCCTCATTGTTCTATCATTAATCACTACCACTAACGAAAAGGTCTTCTTGAATATACGCTAATACCATACCTGGAATTACTTTATCTCCCGCCTCTACTTCTAAAGATTGAACTTCTCCACTACATCCCATCTTAATTACTTCCAGTTTACCATTCATATCTTTAATAGAGAATAATGGCTCCCATTCATAAATTCGAGAATCCTTATTAATAGACACTTTTTCAATTATTCCATAACACGGACTCGTAATAATATCATAATACACAATCAATCATCCCTTTCTTTTATTCTATTAATATTGTTCTTCTAACCTTTGTGACTGAAGAATCATATAGAAAAAGCTTTGAAGCTCTTCTATATCTTCTACCTCAATTCCTAACCTTGGTGCCCAATACTGTTCCTCTCCAATATCTTCTTGACTTAATAAAACCATTCTCCCATTTTGAATTGAGGTAACCATTGCTTTTCCAAGAAACTGTTGCGAATACGTAACAGCTATATCGTAACGATGACTATTCGACAAAATGCAATAATAGCCAATTTGTTGTCTCTCCACTTCTTCTAATAAAATATCCAGTTTCATTTGGTCCCTCCTTTAGGTTAAAAATGCAACTAGCATATTAGACGTGCTATTCCTACAACTTTGCAACCACCTTCAATGAAATGATTTTCAAGTTCAACTGTATTTGTTTTCTGCTTGGATTACGACAATAACACCCCGCTTTTATATTTTTACTAATTGTACAAAGCAATAATTGTGCCAAATGAAAATACTATATTGATCATCATTTATCAGCCATACTCCCTAGACTTGGCCCTCTTCCTTATGAATCGTTGAATGAATTATGCAATACTGCATGGTTGCCCAATCTTCAAAGAAAAAAACATCGGATCCATTCCCGATGTCTTTTTCTTTTTTATCCCGCTATTTGTGGGCAGTAAAACTCCCACCTCAAAATTCGGCTGGAGCAAA
>NZ_JBFPJH010000564.1:0-1845 GCF_040838255.1 Bacillus sp. C30
AGAGGATTCTCGTCTTTTTGCCCAAATTATGCATTTAAGAAGAAAAATCAAAGGTACTGGAGATAACCGTACCTTTACTATAACCCGTCTATTGGTTCTTTATACCAAAATTAAAAGTTTTGATACATCCTTTGCTTTTTGGCTAGAGTGCGGGCTCGTCGTGTGGGGGCGAAACCCCACGTAGTACATATTATATTTTTGAATAAGAACTATTTTTGAACGAACGATCTAAGCGATTCGGCTCGTATACTTGCTATCACAAGTCGATAACCATTGCTTTGCTTTTTGTCTGTCGGCTTGGCGATAAAAGCACACGAGCCGAAAAAAGTTTTGCAAGGACACAATAAAAAAAGAAAAAGCGTTAGCTTTTAGGTGAGGATAAACGAACCGACTTTTTTTATTGTGAGGGTGGAGATTTTTGAGTGTGTTTCTCAAAAATACGACCCGTTCCTTGCGGAACTTTTAGCTATATATATAAGAGTGAGAAGAGCAAAGTGAAGAAAGTCAGTAATACCAAGGGTTTATAAGACATAGGGTGTGAAAAAAAATTCACACCTGTGTGAATTTTTTTTCACACCTAAAAAGTGGTAAAAACAAAAAAAAAAAAGATGTCAATAGTAAAATTGACATCTAAAATAAGTAAACTGGCAATTTATGTTTTTTATTATCTCCACTGACTTTAAAATTTCTAAGTGACTTTTTAAAAATATGTTGAGTTGCTCGATCAACACTATCTTTTGGAGAACAACACATAATATTCGGATTTACAAACCATGTACGACTAGTGCAAGTTCTTCCATCATCAGTTGTCATTCCTGCTTCTGCAACACCTAAAACCCCTTTTTTTAATAAAGAATTCATTGTTTTAGAAACACTTTCTCTTGTTTTACCAAACTTTTCAGCTAAATAACTAGGTGTTGCTGCATTAGTTTCAATTTCATTACTATTACTCTTTTCAATGACTACATTAGTTTTAAATTCCAAATAAGAAGAAATTTGCAATAAAAACGCTTGCTCCGCATTAGTAAAATAGTCAATACGATTTAAATATTCCATATTGTCCATTATAATTTGCACAAACCTCACCCGATCTGTAGGTTTTTTCTTTTTCCCTATGAAATACTCATCTCCACCGGTTGTTTTACTTAATAACTGCAAGAGCATTGCTTTCTCTTCTTCTGAGTAACCACTGGCTTGCAACCGGTCATAAATACTATCAATCTTACTATCTCTTAATTTCGCTTTTTTTTCAGCTTGTCCAAAATCTACAACTTTTGTCATAAAATAATTCTCTCCCTTAGTGGAAGGAATCAACTTTTATATGTTAGAATGTATATAGAATATATATTGGTTGATTCCAACCTTATTATGAAAAACCGCCTCGCCGGCCAAAGCTGGGGCGGTTTTTCTTGTTTATACGTCTTTCTCTATAATAACATGAAACACCTTGTTAAAACTTTCCGGCTCTTGCAAAAACACAACATTCAACCCTCTTTTTTTTCTTCAAACTCATGCAATTCAATGCTTTCATCATTATCAATCCTATCTTTCCCTATCAAAATCTCGATGTCTGCTTATTTCTCTCTTATGTTCACGTTCAAATTGATTATCTATTCCCTTGCTACCCAATTCATTTTTAATAAGCCCTCTAAACGCCTTAAATTTCTCTTTAAAAACTTTTTTCGTTTGCACATACAAAACTCTTATATTCGTCTGTAAACCCTTTATATAAGCTTTTAATGAGCTGATTTCTCTATTTAATACACCAACTTCTTTTTGTAACTGACTTTTTTCTTGTTTCAATGTTCGATTTTCTTCCATCCATCCCTCTGCATGCACTTTTAA
>NZ_JBFPJH010000566.1:0-1845 GCF_040838255.1 Bacillus sp. C30
TATTATTTGTTTTTGAGGTGATTCTATTCTTATGCTGTAAATAATAAATCCCCTATAAAATTGATTTTTATAGGGGGGTTATATTTAACATTTAATCGGCGTAGCAAGTACCTTACTACTTTTCACATCATATAATCCTATAGGTGTTACCCGTATAAAAGGCAAGTGCGTCGCAGAAAAGAATAAAATCGTAAATGCTGGATCATTATAAGTGTATCCTCGCTCTTGTAGTAATTCCACCATTTTTTTCTCTTTCTGTATTAATTCACTCATTTTCAAATTAGACATAATCCCGAGCAATGGTAATGCAATTTCGTGTAACACTTCATTTCTTTCCGCTATTACCATTCCCCCGCCAAGCTCTTTTACTCTATGAAAAGCTGTAAGCATATCTTCTTTCCTTTTTCCAATAAGAATGATGTCACCTGTACCGGAATAAGAGCTAGCAAGACCTCCTAATCCATTCGCAAAACCTTTCACAACTGTATTCACTCGCCAAGTGCCATCACGAGCAATCATCATAAGGAAACATTCATCATGCTCAATAGAAAGTTCTTCACCGTTTAAGTCGATTTCAGTTACATATGGTTTTGAAATAACATCATTTAATAATTTTATACCTGTTGTTTCAGAAAAAATCATATCTTCTTTCTTTAAAGACCAGTCTAATGATAATGGAGTTACTTTGAATTTACTCCAGTCTATATGTAATGATGCATTTTTGTTTATTCCGTCACGCTTCATCCATTTCCCCTTTGCAATTACACTTATTGGAATCGGATTTTCTTTACTTTCCAAAATATTAATATTTGCAATTCTTCCTGTCGCGATCGCGCCGTGTAAATGCTCCATATTATAATAACGAGCAATGTTATAGCTTGCCATATTATAGGCATCAATTACTGGTATTCCTTGCTTTATCGCGATTTCTATCATCCTATTCGTCATTCCGTTTTCATAAAATGACGGATGTGAACCATCTGTTGTGAACATGAATCTATCAAATTGCTTGACACCTAATTCCAGCAATTCTTTCAGTAAAACTTCTAAATCTGGACGGATAGAAGAGTTTCTAAGAGTAACGGTGTAACCTTGCATAAGGCGTGTTAATGCTTCCTGTCCTGTCATCGCTTCATGATCGCAATCAGCACCTAGTAACTTTAACTTCGCTAACGTTGATTCAGACGCACCGGGAAAATGACCTTCTACTTTTTTCTGTAACCGCTTTGTTTCCTGCACCCAATTTAACATTTCATCATCGCCATGTAATAGTTTCGG
Organism: Bacillus sp. C30; assembly: GCF_040838255.1. Classification (NCBI taxonomy): domain Bacteria; kingdom Bacillati; phylum Bacillota; class Bacilli; order Caryophanales; family Bacillaceae; genus Bacillus; species Bacillus sp. C30. The sequence continues at coordinate 1,279 of NZ_JBFPJH010000566.1, forward strand.
CCATGCTGTTAACTCGCCGCCCTGAAGAACATCTTCATGCTTCAGCCATTCCATTATTTCTTCACTATTAAATAAAGATTCCCCATTCTGTAGTTCAGTCTGTCCATCGAAACGACACCACCAATACATACTTGCTGGAATCTTTTTAAATTCATCTAATAAACGAAACGCTACTTCCCGTTGTAATGTGAAAAACAAAGTTAAATTATCATTAATGAAAGTTGTTGTACCAAATTGCATCGCATGATTTGCTAAAGTTTCAGGATTATATAATTGATATGGATGTGCATGCGGTTCTATGTAACTAGGAACTACATACTTTCCATCACAATCAATGACTTCACATTCGTGTAGTTGCTCTGGTAGTTTTTCTCCTACATATATAATGCGGTCATCATAGATCCAAATATTTGCTTGCACCCACTCGCGCATATAGGAATTTAAATATGTTGCATTCTTGAATAAAATGTGCGGGCTTCTTGTGCCATCTATTACTTCAACATGTTCTCGTAATTGTGTGTTACCCCATCTAAACTGATTTTGTCCCAATGTATTTCACTCCACATC
>NZ_JBFPJH010000567.1:0-1843 GCF_040838255.1 Bacillus sp. C30
ATAAAGAAAAGATAAAAATATTAGAATCACAGTTATCAAAAGAAGAACAACAATTAATTGAAAAAGCCTTTTCGTTATTAGCGAAGGAGGCAAAATATGCATTTCCTCGTTAAAGTAATCGTTTCGGCACTTATTATCGGCGTTATTACTGAAGTCGCTAAACATTATAGTACGATAGGCGGCTTTATTGCTGCCCTTCCACTCGTTAGTTTACTAAGCCTATTTTGGATTTCTTTCGAAGGTGGGAGTAAACAAGAATTAAGTCAATTCGCTTTAGGCGTATTATATGGATTTCCTGCATCTGCACTACTATTATTTATTGTTTATATCGGTTTAAAAAACTCCTTTTCACTTAGTACATCTATACTCTTCGGCATATGCGCCTGGTGTATCGTCTTTACTTGCCAAAAAGTATTTCAAGCTTAGGGGGAATTACTATTAATAGATCAGTAGAGATATTTGGACAAACTGTAGAAGTATACATGAGAGGTAGCAGTAAACAAACTGTAGTCATTCAAACAGGAATGGGCTGCTCATTTTACGATTGGCTTCCTATTATAGAAAAGCTTTCACAAAAATTCACAGTCATTTCATATCATCGCCCAGGTTACGGAAAAAGTGAGCTAGGAACTAATCGACGTACAACAATGCAAGTTATAAAAGAACTACATATGTTACTACATGAACTAGATATTTATGAGCCAATCATTTTAATCGGTCATTCCTATGGAGGTTTATGCGCACAACATTTTGCAATGTTACATGAAGATAGGCTGCAAGCACTTCTTTTAGTTGATTCTACTTCCATGAACTTACACCGATTAGATGAACTGCATTTACCGGTTTCTGATCAAACTGATTCTGATGATATGTGGCTACAAAAATATCATACCTACTCCAACATGGATGCAGACGCGCTTTATACTGAACTAAAACCTATGCTCGTCAATACAACAAAACAGCATATCAAATTTTCTACATCTCCTTCCTTATATAAAGCGACAGCTTCTGAACTGTCCGAGTGGAAAAATTGTGCTCGCTCAATAAAAAAACAACATAAAACATTAGAAATACCATTAATCGTTATCGGTAGAGATCCTCAATATTCTATTGCTCAATTGATTGAGGGCGGTATGCCAAAAGAAGAAGCTACACAACTTGAAGATATGTGGCAAGAACTTATTCGTGAACAATTAAATCTCTCAATAAACAGCCAATACATTTTGGCTGAACATGCTAGTCACGGGATAGAAAACGATCGTCCAGATGCTATCATTGAAGCCATTCACTTATTGTAAATAAAAAAAGGAAGCAACTAAAGCTGCTTCCTTACTTATCTATTCATAGTCTTCTTCATCATCGACTTCTTCATAATACGAACTCCCATTGCTTACATATATAGGACCGTTCGCAACATCAATACGTAGTACCCATGCCCACGGCACAGCTAAACGTTTATGTATTGCTCTCCAAAAGTTCATTGATTTTCTTTCGTACTCCTGGAACTCCTGAAGTAACTCTTTATAGGAGGAACCGTCTAACTGAATATTTGCTTCTAATAAACGAGAATGGGCATAGTACTGTAACTCTAGTTCAGCAGCAATCTCCATTTCTTCTTCCGTTGCCATACCTATAATTGCTCCATCTGCTGGTGCGATTTCATATACGTTGTGAACTTCAATAAGCCCTTCTTTCTCTTTTTCAAACATGTAAACAGCCTCCTTTAACCAATATTTTTTATGTTACAAAGTCATACTTCTACAATACCTTCTCCCTTTCCTCTTTTTTTGATAAACTTTTACAAATTATTTATCTGATAATCTGTAGACTGTATTCTTTCAGC
>NZ_JBFPJH010000053.1:0-16902 GCF_040838255.1 Bacillus sp. C30
CTTATCAAAGTATATTTGATCTTGCGACAAGCATCGATAAACTTATTTCTTCAAGCGCATTTACCGGAAATGAAATTCGATTAGAAGTTGGATATGAATACTCGGATGATCCAAATCTAAATATCCATCATATTACGAAAAACTATAAAAAATTAGATGAATCTGAAGGAGGTGAGAAATGATGGAGCATGTGAGTATGAATAAGCTTTTAAATTTAAAACGAGATATTCGCTTTGAAGCCAAAGGTGAAAATGAGTACAAGCTAACTGTTTATGGGTCAATCGGTGGATGGTTTAGTGAAAATAATGCTGAAGCTGTAAGAAGAAAAATTCAAGATGTAAAAGCAGAAAAAATCCATGTTCATATTAATTCAGGTGGAGGTTCTGCATTTGATGGTGTAGCCATTTGTAATCAGCTAAAGCAACATGATGCTGAAATTATAGTTCATATTGATGGTTGGGCAGCTAGTGCCGCATCTGTAATTGCAATGGCAGGTGATAAAATCATTATGCCTAGCAATACTATGATGATGATTCATCAAGCGAGTACCTTTGAATATGGAAATGCAGATCTTTTTGAAAAAACAGCACGAGATCTACGAAAGATTGATTCAGCTTTAGCGGCATCTTATAAGAAACGTTTTGTTGGAACAGATGAAGAATTAAAACAGCTTTTAAAGGATGAAACTTGGCTAACAGCAGAGGAAGCAGTTGCTCTTGGTTTAGCTGATGAAATTGCTGATGAAATTGAAATAGATGATACGCAAGAAGAGGAAGAGGAAGAAGAAGAAGAGGAATTTGTAGAAAATTTTAAAGAAGATTTAGTAGCTAAGTATACGAAACAGCCAAATAATCAAAAACCAAAAGAGCCTATTCAAGAGCCTGTTAAAACAAAACAGAATCTGAGTACGCTCTTTTTAAATTTAGGAGGAAAATAAATTATGGTAATTAAATTTAATAACTTTGAAGATAAAAAACTAGCTTTTGCAAAAGCGACACAAGAAGGTACACCAGAAGAACAAACAGCAGCATTAAACTCCATGATTGAAGCACTTGCTACAGATGTTCGTTCAGATATTTTAAATCAAGTAAATGAATCAATGGTAGATCGTTCTATTATGCAATCTCGTGGTGCGAATGTATTAACAAGTGAAGAAATGAAGTTCTTTAATGCAGTCGTTCAAGATGGTGGATTTAAAGATACTGAAACATTACCTAAGACAACACAAGAACGAATTTTTGATGATTTAGTTCAAGGTCATCCGTTGTTAGAACATATCGGATTAGAAAACTTAGGTGCTGTGACAGAATTTATCTATGGAGATCCAGAAGGTGCGGCTGTATGGGGACCATTATTCGGTGATATTAAAGGACAACTAAATGCTACATTCCGAAAAGAGTCTATCTCTCAACTTAAATTAACGGCATTTATCCCATTGGCAAATGACATGCTTAAACTTGGTCCGGTATGGGTGGAACGATATGTTCGTACAATGATTTCAGAAGCTATGTCTGTAGGTTTAGAACGTGGATTTGTAATTGGTACAGGTAAAGATGAGCCTATCGGATTGTTAAAAGATCCAAGTGGAAGTGTTGTTGGAGGAGTATATCCAGATAAAAAAACAGCAGGGACTTTAACGTTTGAACCAGGTCGCAAAACAATCAATGAATTAAAAGGCGTTGTTAAATTACTGGCTAAAAAGCTAAATCCTGATGGGAAAACTGATGCAGACAGACCAAAAAATATTGCTGGGAAAGTCGTTATGGTAACAAATCCGTTTGATACTTTTGATATCCAAGCAAATGCAACAATTCAAAATGCGGCTGGAGTGTATGTGACAAGCTTACCGTTCAATCCAACTCCTACAGAATCAGTATTTGTACCTCAAGGTAAGGTCCTGTTTTTTGTTAAAGGAGAGTATATTGCAGCAATGGGTGGAACGGAGCCAATTAAAAAATATGAAGAAACATTAGCTTTAGAGGATGCAACGCTTTATATTGCTAAACAATATGCTACGGGTAAGCCGAAGGACAAATATACTTCACAAGTTTACACATTAAGCCTTGAGGAAACACCACCAGCAACTAAATAAGGAATGATGTAAATGGAAACAGTAATTTCAAATGAAATATTACAGCAATTCAAAGATAGGATGCGATTAGGTGATGATGAAGATGATAACCTAAGACGCATCTTATTTGCATCCAATAAAGATTTAGTCAGAGTTTGTGGTGATTATGATCTTAATAATGACGAGGTGTTCAAGGAGTTAGTCTTTGAACGCTCTCGTTACGTTTACAACGATGCTTTAGAGTATTTTGACAAGAATTTTTTAAGTCAGATTAATAGTTTAAGCATCGGAAAAGCTTTAGAAGAAATTAAGTTGGGCGGTGAATAAAATGCGTCCTTTTCAGTATAAAAAGCCACTGAATACAGGTGATTGTAGAAATCGAATTATTTTTGAGCAGCCTGAAGTAATAAAAGATGAATTAAATCAAGAAATTGAAACTGGTAATTGGCAAGAAGTTAAAAAAGCATGGGCGATGATAAAAACGATAAAAGGTTCAGAGTACATTGAAGCTTCGGCTTCACAGTCCACGCGGATTTATCGGTTTGTAATTCCTTACACAGCGGGAATTACAGAATTAATGAGAATTATTTTGAAGGATAAAACAGGACATAGAACCTTCGATATCATCGAACCGCCAATGAATGATGATGAAATGTATCAAACATTGACCATTATCGCAAAGGAGCATACTTAATATGAATGATTTTGCGAGTGAGATTGCTAGAGAATTACAAAGGTATGCAAATGTTGTGGAAGAAAACTTAGAAAATGAAATTGATGAAGTGGGCGATATTGCTGTAGGTAAATTAAAGCAAAATAGTCCTAAAAAAACAGGTGCTTATCGTAAAGGATGGCGTAAGAAAAAAGAAGGTAATGGTGTTGTCCTTCATAATACGCAAGGACAATTAACGCATTTTTTAGAAAAGGGACATGCGAAAGTCGGTGGTGGTCGAGTTCCAGCACAAGTTCATATTCGTCCAGTTGAAGAGTATGTAATTGATGAATTGCCAAAACGTATCGAAAGGGCGGTTCAACAATGACATTAGGAGAACTAACAAAAATTCTTGAAGCTACAGGTTATCCTGTGGCTTATTCGCATTTCACAGCAACGCCAACCAATCCAGTTCCACCGCCACCTTATATTTGTTTTCTTGTGGACGGCTCAGCCAATCTCATGGCTGATAACAAGGTGTATCACAAGATAAATGATGTAAATATAGAGCTTTATACAGCTAAGAAAGATTTAGCTGCAGAAGCCAAGCTAGAACAAGTCCTAGACGATCATGAGATTCCTTATGACTCGTATGGGACTTTTATAGAATCTGAAAAAATGTATCAAAAATTTTATGAAACGAGGTTGATGTAAATGAATGAAAACAAGGTAACATTCGGTTTGAAAAATGTACATTATGTACCATTAGATACTAAGGATTTTTTAGTTAAATTCGGGACACCAATTCCATTACTTGGTGGAGTTGAACTAACTTTTGAGCCACGCGGTGATTTAATTGAATTCTATGCAGATGACATGCTTTATTACGCGGCAAGTAACAACCAAGGCTATGATGGAACGTTGTCCATTGCGACTATTCCAGAGCAATTTGCTATTGATGCACTTGGTGAGGAATTAGACGAAACGGATGGCGTATTAAATGAATTAGCTGATGCAAAAGGAAAACCATTCGCCTTATTATTTGAGTTTGATGGTGATGTGAACGCAACCCGTCATGTTATGTATAACTGTTCAGCAAGTCGTCCAACGATTGCATCTAAAACAAAAACAAGTTCTGCTGAACCAAATACAAATGAACTGAAGTTTGTTTCTAGCCCAATTATTTTAGCACCTGGTGGAAGACCAATGGTTAAAACGAAAACAACTGCTAAAACAACACAAGCAATTTATAACGACTGGTACAAAAAAGTATATGTAAAAACACCGGCAGCACCAAAAGGAGCGTAATTATAAATGGAAAAGACAATTACTATAGATGGAAAACAAGTTCGATTAAAAAGCACAGCGGCAACAGTTAAACGATATAAGGCACAATTCAGACGTAATTTATTTGCAGATATGATGGGGTTAGGAGCAATTAATGCTTTAACTACACCAGATGGGTCAGAACAACCAATTGATATGTCTAATGTTGATATAAGTAAAGTGGACTTTGAACTTATTTATGACTTAACTTGGTTATTCGCTAAAACGGCTGATTCAAGTATTCCTGATCCTATGACGTGGCTGGATGAATTTGAAGAATTCCCTATTGAAGAAATCATGCCAGAAATAATGGAACTAGTTCAACTTACTATGGGAGCAAAAAAAAAATAACAGGAAATGATGAAAAGCAAGGGACTTTCAGTGATGAAGAATTAACCACTGATACGTTCCTTGCTCTTTGTTATAAAGCGAGATTAACACGTTGGGATTTAGAAGACATGACAATTGGTGATTGTTTTGATTACATTGCTGAATTTGCTGAAATGGAGAATCCAGACAAGGAAAAAACTCGTAAAGCAAATCAAAAAGACTTTGATTCATTCTAAGAAAGGGGTGAGATGATGGCAGGAGGGAAAATCAAAGGGATTACGATTGAAATCGGTGGGAACACTCAACCATTACAAAATGCCTTAAAAGATGTGAATAAACAAAGTAATTCTTTGGCTAAAGAATTAAAAGATGTTGAACGTTTATTAAAGTTTGATCCTGGTAACGTTGAGGAACTTGCTCAAAAACAACAGTTACTTACACAACAAATTGAAAACACTACACAAAAGCTCGATAAATTAAAAGCAGCGGAGCAACAGGTTCAAGAGCAATTTCAAAACGGAAAAATTTCAGAAGAACAGTACCGCTCATTTAGGCGTGAAATTGAATTTACACAAGGGTCACTTGATGGTCTGAAGAACAAGCTTGGTAATATGAAAGCCGAACAGGAGAATGTAGCGAGTTCAACACGACAACTAGAAACTTTATTTAGTGCTACAGGAAAAAGCGTTGATGATTTTGCAGGAGCATTAGGTAATCGTCTTGTAAATGCAATTAAAAGCGGATCAGCTACAAGTCGACAGTTAGAACAAGCAATTGGTCTTATTGGTCGTGAAGCATTAGGAACAGAAGCCGATATTGAAAAGTTACAACGTGCGCTTCGTTCTCTGGATGCCGGAAACTCAATACAACAAGTACGAAATGAATTAAGAGATTTACAACAAGAAGCTGGTAGAACAGAGAAGAAGTTTGAAGGTCTAAAGGTAGGATTAGAAAACGTCATAGGTGGTATGGCTGCCGGTGGTGGTATTGCAACTGCGATTGAAAAAGCAATGGATATGTCAAAGTTGAAAACAAAAATCGATATCACGTTTGACGTTCCAGAGTCCTCAAAAAAATCAGTGGAAGAAGCAATAAGAGGCGTAACCGCTTATGGAGTAGATACAGAAGCATCTTTGGAGGGTGTACGTAGGCAATGGGCTTTAAATAAAAATGTAAGCGACGAAGCGAATGCAGCAATTGCCAAAGGAGCAGCTGTTATATCTCAAGCTTATGAGGGTATAGACTACACAGAGTTAATTCAAGAAACATACGAAATAGGAAACGAATTAGGGATAACTCAAGAAAGTGCTCTTGGTATGGTTGATGCGTTGCTAAAAATGGGATTTCCACCAGAGCAACTAGATATCATTGCCGAATACGGAAGTCAGCTGACTCGTGCAGGTTTTAAAGCTGAAGAAGTCCAAGCGATTATGGAAGCAGGCGTTGAAACGGGTAGTTGGAATATTGATAATCTCTTAGATGGATTGAAAGAAGGACGAGTAAAATTAACTGAATTTGCACAAGGAGCGGATAAAGCCTTAAAAGAATCGCTTAGCGGATCTGGTATTGCTACAGAACAAATAGAAAAGTGGGGCGCGGCTGTCGCTAAAGGTGGAAGTGACGGTTCTAAAGCTATGGTAGAAGTAGCTAAAGCCATTGAAGGGATAGAAGACCCGGTAAAAAGAAATCAAGTGGGGGTTAAAGTTCTAGCCACAATGTTTGAAGATCAAGGGCAAAATTTAACCAATACTTTAATAAGCGCTTCGGAAAAAACTGTAGACTTCCAAAAGAATCAGGATAACTTAAATGAATCCATAAAAAAAATGGATGCAAGTCCAGCAGTTAAGTTTCAAAAAGCAATGCAAGATTTACAAGTAGCACTTAAGCCAGTTCTTAGTGTTATAGCGGATGTTATTTCCAAAGTGGCCGAATGGATTTCAAATAATCCAAAATTAACCGCTACATTGGTAGCTATCGCAACAGCTATTGGCATTATTTCAGGTGCTATTTTAGCACTCGCTCCAATAGTTTCAGTGATAATGAGTATAGTAGGGGCTGTGGAAACAGCATTAGGAGTTGGAACACTTGTTGCAGCTGGAATTGTCGCCATAGTTCCTATTATTATAGCGGCCGTAATTGCTTTAGGTGTCGTTATTTATAAAAATTGGGATGACATCAAAAAATGGACGATAGAAACATGGAATTCTATTAAGGAATATTTAATAGAACTTTGGGATGGTATAACCCAATCCTGTAGTGAAGCCTGGTCTTCATTTTTAGAAACGATGCATTCATTTTTTGATCCCATTGGTCAGTTTTTTAGCGATTTGTGGACGGGTATAGGTGAAATATGTAGTAGTACCTGGAATTCTATTGTTGAATTCTTTTCTGGGGCTTGGGCCTCGTTCACTGAAATGATGCATAGTTTCTTTGATCCGATAGGCGAATTTTTTAGTAGTTTATGGTCTGGAATTGTTGAAACAGCATTCTCTTGGTGGTCTTCTTTAGTTACAACAGCTTCAGAACTGTGGGGGACACTAGTACAGGCTTGGCAGGAAACCTGGAATACAATTCTTACTGTATTAGATCCAATTATTTCGGCGGTTTCTACCGTTTTAGAAGCTGGTTGGCTACTTATTCAAGCTGGAGCGCAAATTGCCTGGGCAGCCATTTCTCAATTTATTATTCAACCGATTCAAGAAGCTTACGACTGGGTAAGTACAAAAATCGGTGAAATGGTCACTTGGCTTGGTACACAATGGGAAATTGCAAAAGCTGTGGCACAAGTTGCGTGGGGATTATTTAAACAATATATTATTCAACCAGTCCAGGAGACTTGGAGCTTGGTGAAAGAAAAGTTCAGCGATTTAGTTTCTTGGTTAAGTTCACAATGGGAGCTGGCTAAGTCTTATACGTTGGCAGGATGGAACCTGGTAAAACAGTATGTTATCCAGCCAGTGCAAGAATTGTGGAATACAACGAAAGAAAAACTTGGAGATTTAGCAAACTGGATATTAGGAAATTGGGAAAAAATAAAATCCTATACACTTTCAGCTTGGAATTTAGTGAAGCAATATGTAGTTCAACCAGCTACAGAGGCTTATAATTCAGCTAAAGAAAAGTTTGAGAGTTTGTATAATTCTGCGCGTGAGAAATTTGATGCTGTAAAGAATGCTGCACAAGAAAAATTTGAAGCAGCGAAAAGATTTATTATGGACCCAATAAGAGATGCGGTTGACGGGGTAAAGGGATTCATCGATAAAATCAAGGGATTCTTTGAGGGTTTAAAGTTGAAAATCCCAAAACCTGAAATGCCACCTCTTCCACACTTTAGTTTGCAAACTAGTACGAAAAACGTTTTAGGAAAAGATATTACGTTCCCATCTGGACTCAATATTGATTGGCGCGCGAAAGGTGGTATATTCACTAAGCCTACAATATTCGGGATGAATGGCGGAAACTTGCAAGGCGCAGGAGAAGCTGGACCAGAAGCGGTTTTACCATTAAATAAAAAGACACTTGGAGATATTGGTGAAGGTATTGCTAAGACTATGATTGGTACTACCGGATCTATGAGTCAATTAATGGGTGATATAAGTCGCATGATGGATAGTTCTATGAGCCAGTTATCAGGATTAAAGACTGTTATGAGTGGTGTGTATGGAAGTATGTCAAATAGCAGACAAGCCATGACAAACGGTGTATCAAATCAAGTATTTAATTACTCGTCTGGATCATCTGGTGGCGGAGCAATTCCAATGCTTGGTGGTGACTTGGTAGTTGAGGTTCCTGTTGTTTTAGAAGGTCGAGACGTGGCACGTGGAACTTATCGATATACAAAAGAGTATCAAGAAAGAGAAGAACGAAGAAACTCAGACTTTTAGGTTTGGGTTTCTTTTACTTTATAGAGAAACGAGGTGTCAAAATGAGCTCTTTTACATTTAACAATGAACGTAAAAAATATATCCAAATAGAAAAAGGATGGAGTCCACCAACATGGGCACCTCTAAAAAGAAATTTTTTAAAAACACCTGGATATCCAGGTGCAAGATTATTAGGAACGGAAACAGATCCTCGTCCACTTCCTGTTCCTGTGGGAATTATCGTTCCAGATGGAACAGATTTAGAAACGTTAAAAGAAGAAATAGCAGCTTGGTTAATTACAGAAGAAGCAGTTGAGCTAACTTTTGACACAAAACCAGATAGAACATATATAGCTGTTATTGATGAAGATTTTAATGTTGATGATTTTGTGAGTCTAGGAAAAGGTACTTTAAAATTTATTTGCCCAATGCCTTATAAATTAGGGAAAACAAATACACACACCTTTACTCAAAATTGGTCTACAGAAATAACTTCTAATTTTACTAATAAAGGAAGCGTAGAAGCCCCACCAATAATTGAAATGATTGTGAAAAAACCAAGCACTTTTTTAGATGTATGGTTTGGTGCATATCCTTTAGAGCGAAACTATTTCCGTATTGGTTATCCATTAACTGTGGAAGAATCAACTGTACAAGAGCGTGAACGCGTGTTGTGGGATGAAATGTCATCCGTTGTAGGTTGGACTCCTGTTACTGGACAAGTGGAAGAAATGAAGGGTACAGGCGAACTAAAGGTGAAAGATGGAACAGCGATTTATTGCCCATATTATGGTCCAGAAGGAACAGAAAAGTTTCATGGTGGTATTGCAAAAAAAAGCATACCTGGTGGGCCTATTCAAGATTTCGCAATGGAAGCCAGAGTGCATTTGGAGTCAAAAAATATAGATCAAATGGGACGTGTGGAAGTTTTACTTTTGGATGAAGCGAGTAATGTTGTAGCTCGAATAAACATGAATGATTTATATTGGGATGCTGAGATTACAAAAGCACACATGCGAATTGGTAATCAAGGAACTCCTAATAGTTCTCGTGTATTGGTTGATACAAGTGGGGCATATCCTAATACGTTTAATAATTTTTATGGAAAATTGTGTATTGCAAGAAGAGGGAATGAATGGTCTGTTTATGTAGCTCGTTTCAGAGATGGTACGGAAATAGATGATGCTTCATTAGTTGAACGTTGGATTGATACGGGTGCAGGTAATAATCAAAATCCGATGACGAATCGAAAAATTGCACAAGTCATGATCGCTATTTGTAGATGGGATAGGAATACACCTGTTTATACCATGCAAATTGATGATTTAAAGATTTGGAAGATAAATAAAGTCCCGTCTAATAAAAAGCCTTATATTTTCGATACAGGAGATAAAGTGATTATCGATACAGAAAGAAGCCTTGTTACGATTAACGGAAAAGATGCCATTAATATTAAAGATATATTTAGTGAGTTTCCTAAAATCATACGTGGAGATAATCGTATTGATATTATGCCACCAGATGTTACAGCGACAATCAGTTACAGGGAGAGATACAGATGAGAACGCCAAGTGGTGAATTGCATGTTGTTGATTTTAAAACAGAACAAATCGTAGCATCTATTCAGCCTAAAGATTATTGGGATGATAAAAGGCATTGGGAACTCAAAAATAACATTGATACATTAGAGTTTCGAGTATTTGATAATACAAAGCATTCAGCCACACTTATGCAGCAGAATTTAGTGTTAAAAGAAGTGCGTGATGGTCGTATCGTCCCTTATGTAATTACTGAAATTGAAAAGGATTCTGATGATAGATCAGTAATCGCTTATGCATCTGGTGAATGGGTTCAACTTGCTAAAGCTGGCATTATCCCTCCACAAAAACTAGAAGGTAAGACAGTAATTGAAATGGTGGATATCACTCTTGCAGGTACGAAGTGGAAAAAAGGAAATTTAGAATATGCTAGTTTCCACTCTATGACGATTGATGAATTTATTGATCCATTGACTCTCCTTAAAAAGATAGCTTCATTGTTTGAATTAGAAATCCAATATCGCGCAGAGGTCATAGGTTCTCAAGTCGTTGGTCGTTATGTTGATATGGTTAAGAAGCGTGGTCGAGAAACAGGAAAAGAAGTAACTCTCGGCAAAGATTTGATGGGAATTAAACGGATCGAAAACTCTCAAAACATTTGTACAGCCTTATTGGGTTTCGTGAAAAAAGAAGGCGGAGAGTTTGTTACTATTACGGAAATAAATAACGGTGTCCCTTATCTTGTGGACAGTGATGCTTTTCAAAGATGGAATGAGAAAGGACAGCATAAATTCGGTTTCTATAGTCCAGAGACAGAAGACCAAGATATGAATCCTAAACGCTTAATGACTCTTATGAATACAGAGTTAAAAAAGCGTGTGAATACATCCGTTTCATATGAGGTCCAAGCACAATCAATTGGGCGTGTATTCGGATTAGCTCACGAGTTAATTAATGAAGGCGATACAATCCGGATTAAAGATACAGGCTTTACGCCTAAATTGTATTTAGAAGCAAGAACAATCGCTGGTGATGAATCATTTAAAGACCCTACACAAGATAAATATGTGTTTGGTGATTATCATGAGATTGTTGATCCAAATGAAGAATTAAGAAAGATTTATAATCGTATCCTTAGTTCTTTGGGTAATAAACAAGAAATGATAGATCAGCTAGATAAGTTGGTAAAAGATGCTAACGAAACGGCTAGTAATGCTAAGAAGGAATCGGAAGCAGCAAAGACACTTGCTGAAAAAGTACAAGAAAACATTAAAAATAATACCGTCGAAATCATTGAATCAAAGTATCCACCAACAACGGGGCTAAAGCCTTATAAAACACTTTGGCGTGATATCAGCAATGGAAAACCTGGTATTTTGAAGATATGGACAGGTGCGGCATGGGAATCGGTTGTACCCGATGTTGAATCAGTAAAAAAAGAAACTTTAGACCAAGTTAATAAAGATATTGAGTCCACAAAAAACGAGCTAAATAAAAAGGTCCAGGAAGCGCAAAATCAAGCAACAGGACAAGTAAATGAAGTGAAGGAAAGTTTACAAGGTGTTAGTCGTACGATTTCAGATGTACAAAATAAACAAGGTGAAATTGATAAGAAGGTAACTAAGTTCGAACAGGATTCTAGTGGATTTAAAACTTCTATTGAATCATTAACGAAAAAAGATGGAGAAATTAGCGGAAAATTAAATACAGTCGAGCAAACTGTGGAAGGTACGAAAAAGACAATTTTAGATGTGCAGCAAACAACAAATGATCTTAAGAAAACAACAACTGAAATTACAGAGCAAGCAGGTAAAATCAATGAAAAGTTAACTAGTGTAGAAACGAAAGTTAATAATGATAAGGCTGGGGGACGTAACCTTGCATTAGATTCAAATGTAAAATATGAGAAAACAGATTATTTAATCAATCAATATTCTCTAACTGAAAATTTCTCTACAGGTGAGGAATATACCTTTGTAATTAAAGGGAGTGTCCCTCAAGGTCAAAAATTTGGAATTTGGCAGAATGGCGGGTCTAGCAATGTTGGATATGCAACAAGTGTTTACGCAAATGGGATAACTTATGTAACCTTCAAAGCTGTTGCGGCTACAAGTGGGAATGAACGAAAGTTAAGTTTATATAACTCTCCAAGTAATACTACAAAAGCTACTGTAGAATGGGTTGCTCTATATAAAGGGAATAAGCCGCAGGATTGGACGCCAGCCCCAGAAAACCAAGTAACAACCGATGAATTCACCAAGAAAACAAATGAAATTACAAAAAGTGTGGATGGCATCAAAGAAACAATAACAAAAGTGGAAAATAGCCAAAGTGGATTTGATAAACGTGTTGCTACTGTAGAAAAAGATGCAACCACCATTAAACAAAATGTCTCATCGATACAAGATACACAGACAACACAAGGAAGACAATTACAAGAGGCGAAAGCTGGATGGGAAAATACTGCAAAAGCACTTGAAGGGAAAGTCGAGCTTAAACAAGTAGAAAATTACGTTGCTGGGTTTAAGATACCTGAGTTGAAGCAGACTGTTGATCAGAATAAAAAAGATTTACTTGGTGAGTTAGCGAACAAGCTTGCGACAGAACAATTTAATCAAAAAATGACTCTGATCGATAACCGTTTTGTTGTTAATGAGACAGGTATTAATGCAGCAGCCAAAAAGACAGAGGTATATACTAAAGAACAAGCAAACGGACAATTTGCTACAGATTCCTATGTAAGAGATATGGAATCTCGTCTTCAGATAACAGAAAAAGGCGTTAGTATATCTGTAAAAGAAAACGGCGTTATTGCAGCATTCAATATGAGTAAAGAAAATATTACATTGAATGCGAGCCGAATTAACTTAGTAGGTTTTATTACAGCAAATCATATTAAAGGACAAGTTTTAGAAGGTGTAACACTTAAAACGAGTGGAAATAGATTTGTTGAAATAAATAAGCAAGACATGAAGATTTTTGATTTAGATAAACCACGTGGCTATATGGGATTTATGGAAACAGATGATGGAAGTATTCAACCTGCACTTGTTCTTGGTTCGGATAACAGAAAATTCGCTGGTACAGGTTCATTCTATATTTATCAAAAGATTCCACGAATTAACGGTACTGAGCAACCTTCTAAAGCTTTTGCTACATTTGGACTCTCAAAAGGAGAAAATGGATCAGGGAACAATATATGGTCATCGTATATTCAAATGCAAAATGATGGTGGTCATCTATATGCGTATGCAGACGGAAGATTGTATTTTGATTGCTTGAATGATATTGTTTTTAACTCAGTAGGATGGGCTCCAGGATACGGTAAATTCATGGTGACTACAACGGAACCACATTATTTTACAAATAACTATGGTGAGTTTAATTTCCAAAGGAAAGGTAGTGGTAACAAAATAACCTTCCTCAATGGCGTCAATGATCATGATTTAGTCATGGGTAGAGTAATGATAAGGTCAAGCCTTGCATCAGGTTATGACACCGGACTACAAATTAAAGATACGCTTGGCAATTCATGGCGAGATTTAGAATTAAGAACATTAAGAGCAAAAGAAAACATCTCAGCAACTGGAGGCGTATGGGCCAGGGAATTTATTCCTAACTCATCTCGTAAAATCAAAACAAACATTGAAGATTTGCAGTTCTCTGCGCTACAAACACTCAACTCTGTACGTATTAAAAAATACAATATGATTTCTGACGTTGAAAAGTACGATGCAGGTGAAATTGATGTATTGCCTGTATACTATGGTATGATCGCTGAGGATTCTGATAGTGTATTTACAACTCCAGAAAAAAATGCAGTCACATTATATAGTTCGGTTTCTATTACAATGCAATCGGTACAAGAATTAGACTGGAAAGCAGACAATATGCAGTTTGATATTGGAATGGTAAAACAAGCGCTTGAAGCAGAAAAACGCGAGAAAGTTTTCATCCAGGATCAACTTTACGAATTAAAGGATTTAGTAGTTCGTCAGGAAGACAGAATAGCAAAGTTAGAAAAATTATTACTACAACAATTAATTGATAAGAAACCAGAGCAGCCATAAGCTGGTCTTTTTTTATTGAACAAAATACGGCTTTTATAAAAAAGAGGGGCGATTTCGCTTCTCTTTTTCTTTTGCAAAGGGGATGAGAACAATGGAAGATGCAATTTTCAATTCAGTTATTCAACAAGGAGCATTCGCAGCGTTATTTGTGTGGATGCTTTTTACTACGCAAAAAAAGAATGAGCAACGTGAAGAACAGTATCAAGCAGTAATCCAAAAGAACCAACAAGTCATTGAAGAACAAGCAAAAGCCTTTAGTTCATTAGCAAATGATGTATCAGATATTAAACAAAAAATTATGGGGAATGGTGATGTAAAATGAAAAAATCTATTAGCGTATTCAGTTCAGTTGCAACGGCTTCTATTATTCTACTCACATCTGTAGGAAGTGTTTTTGCAGATAGAGAAATGATAATTCCAGATTTACCAAAGCAAGGATATAGATATGGTGTCGGTGCATATGAGGGTGTTGTAGCTCATTCTACAGCCACTCCAGAAGCTCCAGCTATTAACATTCAAAAATATGAGTCTCGTACATGGAGAAATGCATTTGTTCACTATGCAGTCGATTGGGACGAAACAATCCAAATCGCTGATACAAAGTACATTGCTTATGGTAGTGGACCTGCTGCTAATAAGCGATTTGTACATGTAGAGTTATGCGAAACAACGGACTATACAAAATTCAAACGCAGCTATGACAAATATGTTAAGTTACTAGCTAAAATCTTACGTGACCGTGGGTTATCTGTAGAAAAAGGATTGTGGACACATAGCGATGTAACGCATCACCTTGGTGGTACAGATCATGAAGATCCAATTGATTACTTACAATCTCATGGTGTTTCAGAAGCTCAATTTAGAGCGGATGTCGGGCGAGCATACAATAATGCTAGCGTGGATGTTTCTGTCCCTGAAAAACCATCTAAACCAGCAGAAGTACCGACAGCAGTAATAGATGGTATCGCTTATATAGAAGGTTACAACGTTAATTTACGTAAAGGACCTGGTACAAGCTATTCTAAGATTCGTCAGTTAAATAAACCAGAATCTTATGTTGTCTGGGCTGAAAAGGATGGTTGGTTGAATCTTGGTGGAAATCAGTGGATTAAGAATGATCCATCTTGGCAGGATAAAGATGTGGCTGGTTCTGTAGATGCAAAATTAGGATTTACAATTGATGCGAAAGTAAATGTAAATGGTTCTCCGCAATATAAAGTGCACAATAGTAAAGGTAAAACCTACTATGTAACAGCAAACGAAGACTTTGGATATGTGAAGTAAGACGGAAACTAAAAGAGGTCCCTTGTATATACAAGAGAACCTCCTCTAGGTATGTCAGTTATTTGTAAAGTTTAAAATAGGCAGATGCAAAACAGCGTACCCCTGGGAAAAGTACTATGCTTTGCGGTCAAAGCATCTATTTGAAGGAAACTAGCATGTTCGTTTTTAGTATATGTGACCAAATTTCAGATATGACATGTAATAAAATAATAGTAATTAATGTGAATTTATATTTAGATTTGGGTTGAAATACCATAAAGGAAAAGCATGCTATGTAGCAGTAAATGAAGCCTATGTGTTGTATGTAAAGTGAAAAAAAGCAGCACACTCTTGACCAGGGAGTGCACTGTTTGCGGATGGATGAATCTATGTCAAAGACAATATATGGTGCAATTCGGGTCTACGGAACCAAAATGAAAAAATAAATTTGCTTTTATTAACAATAAATAAAGTCTATATGAAGTAGCAAACAAAAATAGGATGATCCTTGGTCAAGAGTGTGCTCTTTTCATTTTCTATCGATTTCGCAGAGTCATACATTGAGACTAACTTTATTAGTTGTAAAATGGTTGGTTTTGAGAGTGGTTTCTATGTGAATCCGCTCTTTTGTTATTTCATCCAGGGTCGTGTGTTTCATCCTTAAAATGTCCAAAAGGATTCTTGAGGGGGGTGTCCCAACAGTTCTAACATTCTTAGGGGCCCCAAGGGGCGAGTCTCGCTTCCTTGGAGGAATTGAAATGGAAGGGAAGATGAGTGAGAGAGAAATGTTGAATTTGGTTATAAAAACTAGGACAACTTTCTAATTTGGTAAATGAAACATATCTTAAAAAAGATATACAAAATACAATATGTTTAAAGGTATAGGGAGGAATGTTTCTGTATTATTGATCCAAATCCACCAAACATTACACCTACTGGATACAAGTATATATCTTTTCTCTTGATGTTTAATGTAGATGTCATCCAACTTTCATGAGTCATTGCTTTGATTCAAATGTTTTTGAATTCGTTTATTTAACTCTGGTCTATATTGATGAACCTAGCGCATAATGGTCGCGTGGGCCAAAGATAACTCTCGTTCATCCATCATTTCCGCTAAATCACGAAAACTTATGGTGTACCGCGGGTACTAACGTACAGTTAATAAGATAATATCTGGTTGATAGTGTTTCTAATTAAATACATTTTTCGGGTTTGTATTGATCGCAGGTCTTTTTAAAAGTAATTCTATCAGTATTTCCAAGATTGAAAGAGGATTTTCAGTTATTTTTAAGTTTTTACACCAGAATCCTTTGGGAGTATAAATTAACGGGTTATACAAACGCGGAACATAGTGTGTAGAGTATGAATCGTTTTATGTTTTGTTACCTGTATTAAGTGTGATATGAATTTTTGGAGGTAAAAGTATGAAGAATAAAAAATGGGAAAAGCATCCTTTATTTGATACGTGTCTCATTGCAACAGGATTAAATCCAGATTTGATTGGCCCGACATTTGCTCCGATTCCGTCAGTTACAGTTCCTACAGGCCCAACGGGAGTCACGGGCTCAACAGGAGAAACGGGACCTACGGGAGACATGGGACCTACAGGAGAAACAGGACCAACGGGAGAAACAGGACCTACAGGAGACACTGGACCAACGGGAGAGACAGGACCTACCGGAGAAACAGGACCAACGGGAGGCACTGGACCTACAGGAGAAACGGGACCAACGGGAGAGACAGGACCAACGGGAGAAACAGGACCAACGGGAGAAACAGGACCTAC